>NZ_JBHXTL010000254.1:0-5288 GCF_042677365.1 Kitasatospora sp. NPDC127116 | reverse complement strand
TTTGGCACGCTGTTGAGTTCTCAAGGAACGGACGCTTCCTTCGGACCGCCTTCCAGCGGACCCTCCGGGCTTCGTTCTTTCGTGTTTCCAGCTTACCAGACGTTTTCCGCTCCGTTTACCGGGGCTTCATTCATCCGATTCCCGCTGGCGGGATTTCCTGCGAACTTCGTTCCGAAGCCTATCAAGGCTTTCGGAGTGCTCAGTCCGTGGGATTTGCTTCGTCGGAGGGTGCGCATTTCGTGAAATGCACTCGCCTCGATTCGGCGGTGTCGTAGACACTAACGCCCGGAACCGACCGTTGTCCAGTCAGTCCCAACCGTTGAAACCTACTAGCCCGCCCTCACCACGTCAATGGTTTGGCCGGACGAGAGGAAGACTAGCAGGTCAGGGGCCTGTGGATCACATCGGCTCAGGCGGCGACCGGCTGGAGGTCCGCCCGGTCGGCCGCCTCCAGATCGCCGAACTCCCCGCCCTCGGCGGCCCTTCGGCCCAGCACCAGGGCGTAGAGGAGGAAGGCCGCCTCGGCCAGCACGCCGATGGAGATGCGGGCCCAGGTCGGCAGGCCGGACGGAGTCACGAAGGCTTCCAGGACGCCGGAGACGGCCAGGACCGTCGCCAGGCCGATCGACATGCCGATGATCGCGCGGCCCTGTTCGGCCAGCGCCACCGAGCGGGTGCGCGGGCCGGGGTCGATCACGGTCCAGCCGAGGCGCAGCCCGAGGCCGCCGGCCACGAAGACCGCGGTCAGCTCCAGCAGGCCGTGCGGAATGAGGAGGCCGAGGAAGACGTCGAGCCGCCCGGCGGAGGCCATCAGTCCGACGCCGATACCGAGGTTCACCACGTTGGTCCACATCACGTAGAGCACCGGAACGCCCAGCGCGATCCCGAACAGCAGGCACTGCACGGCGATCCAGGCGTTGTTCGTCCACACCTGTGCCGCGAAGGAGCTGGCCGGCCGGTCCGAGTAGTACGCCTCGTACTGGCCGCCGGGGCGGGTCAGCTCGTCGAGGTGCTCGGGGGCGATCAGGCTGTTGCGGACCTCGGGGTGGGTGGCCATCCACCACGCGAGCAGTGCGGTGGCCACCATGGAGACGATCGCCACCGGCACCCACCAGCGGCGCGCGCGGTAGAGCGCGGCGGGGAAGCTCACCGCGTAGTAGCGGGCGACGTCCTGCCAGCCGTTGGTCCGGGCGCCGGTGACCGCGCTGCGGGCGCGCGAGACCAGTCCGGTCAGCCGGCTCACCAGGGCCGGGTCGGGCGCGGCGGCCTGGACCTTGGCGAGGTGTCCGGTGGCGCGCTGGTAGAGCGTGACCAGTTCGTCGGCCTCCTCCCCGCCGAGCCGGCGCCGGCGGGCGAGGGCGTCCAGCCGGGCCCACTCCCCCTGGTGGGTGGCGACGAAGACGTCCAGGTCCATTTCGGCGGCTCCATGATCGGCGGCGGGCGCGGACGTGCGTGCGCGGGCGGGTGCGTCCAGGCGGGCGGCGGGTCCGGGCGGACACGTGCGGCCCAGCATGCCAGCAGCGGCCGCCGCCGCGGCCGCCGGGATCTCACTTCCCGTGCGCCCACTGGGCCCCGTATGTTTGCGGCTGCGGATCAGACTGCGGAGAGCGGGTCAGGGGGGCCGATCCGGGGTGATTCCCTCCCCCGGCACTGCCGCACTCCCAGGAGCGGATCTCCATGGGTGAGCCGTACGGGCTCCAAGAACGTGAACGGACAGGTGTCTTGAGCGACCTGGTGACGGGTGAGGCGGTCGTTCTCGGCCTCCGGACGGCGAAGCTTCCGAGCAGGGCCCTGGCGATCGTGATCGACCTGCTGGTGGAGTTCGCGGCCCTGCTGGTGTTCACGCTGCTGCTGAGCCTCGCCCTGATCGGGCTCGACGGCGCGGCGCTGGCCGCCACGATGATCGGCCTGATGGTGTTCTTCCTGGTGGCCGTGCCCGTGATGGTCGAGACCCTCACCCGCGGCCGTTCGCTCGGCAAGGCCGCGCTCGGCCTGCGGGTGGTGCGCACCGACGGCGGGCCGGTGCGGTTCCGGCACTCGCTGGTGCGCGGGCTGGTCGGCTTCTTCGAGATGATCGTGCTGACCGGCGCCCCGGCCGTGATCACCTCGGTGGTGCACTCGGACGGCAAGCGGCTGGGCGACATCTTCGCCGGGACGGTGGTCGTCCGCGAGCGCACCCCGGGCGCGGGCGGCACCGCCTCCCCGCTGCCGCCGGTCCACCCGCACCTGCTGCAGGCGATGGGCCACGAGCTGGTCGCGATGGACCTGTCCGCCGTACCCGAGCCGCTCTGGCTGGCCATCCGCCAACTGCTGGGCCGGGTCGGCCAGTTGGATCCGGCGGTGATGCTCCGGATGTCCACCCGGCTCGCCGAGGACCTGTCCGCCCGGATCGGCCACCCGATCGCGCCGGGGCTGCACCCGGCGGCGTACCTGGGCGCGGTGCTCACCGAGCGCCAGCGGCGGGAGTGGATGCGGGCCCAGGAGCAGCTGTGGGCGGCCGGACGGGGACCCGCCCAGGTGCCCGCTCCCCGTCCGGCCTCCGGTCCGGTCCCCGCGCCGGCTCCGACGGTCACGGCCGACGGACGGCCCGTCCGCGTCCTCGGCCTGCCGGCGCAGCGGCCCGCACCGGTGGCACCGACCGCGCCCGCCGCACCGCCGGTGCCCGTACCGCCCGCCGCCCCTGCTTCACCCCCGGCATCGCCCCCGGCCCCGGCGGCTCCGTCCCTCGACAAGCCCGCCGCCGACACCGGCTTCGCCCCGCCCGCCTGAGCCGAGCCGGGTCGAGCCGGGTCCGGTCGGGGCGGGTCGGCCGGGCCGCCACGGCCCTGCCGGACCGCTACTCCTCCTCCGTCCCCACCCGCCAGGCGTTCGGCGGCGACGCCAGCTCCTCCAGCTCGATCCCCTCCGCCGCCAGCACCACGTCCCCCGCCAGGTGCACCACCTGCTGCTCGCCCGTCTCCAGGTCCGCCACCTGGTACCGCTCGACCAGCAGCGGCCCGGAATCCGTCTCGTGGGTGTCGACGCCCTCCAGCAGCCACCCCTGGTCGAGGGTGCGCGGAGCCAGCACCGGCTCGGTGAAGGCCACCAGCCGCACCCGCGCGCTCGCCCCCTCCGCCAGCCTCAGCAGCCGGGCGGTGGCGACCAGGAAGCCCGGCGAGCGGCCGGTGAAGGCGTGCGCCCGGTCGTGGCCCTCCGCCGCGTGCTCGCCGCCGGGGTCGGCCGCGTCGGTGCGGACCCAGGCCACCCCGTCCACCGCTCCGCCGCGCACCTGCCAGCCCCCGGCCCGCAGCTCCATCCGCAGCGGCCGGGCGCGCGAGTCCAGCGTGAGGTCGGTGCTGCCGAGCACCCGGCCGTCCGGCGCGTAGGTCTTGGAGACGTACCGCCACCCGGCCGCCCCGGGCGCGCAGCTGAAGCGCTCCTCCCCGAGCGGGACGTGGTCATGAGGGTCGTGGAGCGAGTACCGGCCGTTGGGCATGCCGGAAAGCCTACGTGCGCGCCGCGCGTGCAACCTTCCGCCCGGTGCCCGCATTAGAGCGGCGGACGGCGCGGCTGTGCGTCGCCACCACGACGAGAGGGGGTGCGGATGGCGAAGCGGACGCGCGACGCGGAGTTCACGGAGTACGTGGCCTCCAGGAGCGGCTGGCTGCGCAAGGTCGCCTATCTGCTGTGCGGGGACTGGCACCGGGCCGACGACCTGGTGCAGGAGTGCGCGACCAAGCTGTACGTGAACTGGTCACGGGCCGGCCGGGTCGAGAACCTGGACGGCTACGCCCGCAGGGTGCTGGTCAACACCTTCCTCGCCGAGCAGCGCTCGTCCTGGTGGCGGCGGACGTCGCGGACCGCGACGCCGGTGGACGTCGCCTCGGTGGCGGCCGACCTCGACGTCCAGCTCGACCTGCGCAGGGCGCTGGCCGCGCTGCCGCCCAGGCAACGGGCCACCGTGGTGCTCCGGTACTACTGCGACCTCACGGTCGATCAGACCGCCGAGGCGATGCGCTGCTCCTCGGGCAATGTGAAGAGCCAGACCTCGCGCGCTCTCGCCACCCTCCGGACGACGCTCGCCGCTCGCCCCACCACCGCCGAGAGGACGTCATGAGGACGCACGAGCAGCGTGATCTCACCGCCCGGCTGGGCGCCCTCGCCGAGACCCCGGCGCCGCCCGCCGCGCTCGACGCCTCGGCGGTGATCGCCCGCGGGCGGGTCCGGCTGCGCCGCCGCCGGCAGGCGCTGATCGGCGTGGTGGCCGGGTCGACCGCCGCCGTGCTGGCCGGCGTGCTGCTGCTGCGCCCGGCCGGCGGGCCTCCCGCACCTGCCGTCCCCGCGCCGACCTCCCCGGCCTCGCCCACGCCGTCCCCGACCGCCGTCCCGACGCCGACGGCGTCCACCGGCCCGCTGAGCGCCGAGGCCCGCTTCGGCTGGCTGCCGCCGTGGCTGGCCCGACCGGCCGTCGGCTACGCGAACAGCGACGGACGGTCCGTCACCACCGCGGCCACCACGACCGCCGTCGAGAACGCCGTCCCCGCCCTGAAGCTCGAACTGCTGCGCGGCCCCGGCGAGTCCCTCGCCCCCGGGGTGCACACGGTCGCCGCGCCCGCGGTCGCCGGCCGGGAGGCCCAGTGGCTGGTCACCGACGCCTCGGGAGTCCCGGTCGGCCTGCGCTGGATGACCGCCTCCGGTCGCTGGGCCGAACTGAGGGCCACGCTGTGGATCGGGGCGAAGGTCAAGGAGGACCTGCTCAGGGTCGCGGCCGGGGTCGAGTTCGGCGGCCGGGACGTCCCGTTCCCGGTGCGGCCGACCGGCGTGCCCGCCGAGTTCGAGCCGCGGAACATCGAGGTCCACCGGCCGTCGAAGGACACCGAGCCCCCGTGGAGCGCCATCCTGTCGTACACCGTCGACGGGAAGTGGCTGAGCGTCACCGTCCAGCCGGAGACCTTCGGGGTGTTCGTCGACGGCAGGCCGGACGGCGGCACCCCGGTGTGCCGCGTCGACAAGGGCGTCCGGCTCTGCGCCAACGGGACGGCCGCGGGGAGCCGGCCGGTGCAACAGGCCGGCGGACTGGCGGGCCTGCTCAGCCGGTTCACCGTGCTCGGTGCGGACGAGGCCTCCTGGACGGCGACGGGGCCCGCGGACCGGCCCCGCTGACGGAAGCGGCCGACGAACCGGCGGACGGACCGGCCGACGGGCCCCGCAGACGCCGGCGGGGGGGGGGGCCCCCCCGGGGGGGGGGGGGGGCCCCGGCCGGGGGGGCGGAGAAAAAGGGATGGAGAGGGCGGGGAGAGGGGAAATAA
>NZ_JBHXTL010000253.1:0-5427 GCF_042677365.1 Kitasatospora sp. NPDC127116 | reverse complement strand
TGCTAGGGCGCCGATGCCCGACGCGTTGGGCGTGGGAAGTCGGCCCGCTCGACTTCTCACGCATCCCTTCCCGCCCGGGCTCGCGGCCGGGGCGTGCAGGCCGGCCTTCATGCCCGCCGATGCCTGACTCGCCGCGCGTGAGAAGTCGACTGGGCCGACTTCTCACGGCGCCCCTTCGCCGGATTCCGCGAGGGGTGGGAGGGCCGGGGCGCCGTACTCGGCTGGTGCCCGCCGCTGCTGTGCGTGAGAAGTCGACCGGGCCGACTTCTCACGGCGCCCGGGTGCCCCGGCGGGCTGTGGTGTCAGCGAGGTGGCGGTGGGGTGTCCGGGCCGGGGGCGGTGGTGGCCGTGCCCGAGGGGGACGGGGAGCCGGTCGGCGGGCCGGACGGCGAGGGGGACGACGTGGGCGGGCTCGACGTGGTGGGGGCCGCCGTGGGCGAGGTGGCGGCGGAACCGGTCGGCGTCGGCGTCGGCGCCGGTGTCGAGGACGGCGACGGATCGGCCGGGGAGGAGGCGGAGCCGCCGCGGTTGTGCGGCCCGCCCTCCAGGGTGACCACCGCCTGCGAGGGCGGCAGCGCGATCCGGGCGGTCCAGTGCGCGGTCGGCGCCTGGTCCTCGTCCACGGTGACGATCACGGTGATCCGTTGGCCGGGCGCCAGGGTGCCGGAGTCGCGGCTGAGCCGGAGCCAGCCGGCCTCCGTCACCGCGTGCCAACGGATCTCGGTGGTACCGGAGTTGGTGAGGGTGAGGATGGTCCGGCTGCCGTACTCGCCGGCCTCGACGGTGAGCAGCCCGGCCGGGGCGGGTTCTCCGGTGCCCGTCGCGGAGGCCCGGTCGACGGATGGGGCCGGTGCGGCGACCAGGGCCGGGCTGTCGAGCGGGGTCGCGCCGTGGGCCGGGACCGGGATCACCGAGCCCTGGAAGGTGAGCCGCGGAAACCCGGGAAGCAACGTTTCTGCACCGTCCGCACCGGCACCATCCGCGACCATTCCGGCCCCAGCCCCGGCCCCCGCCAGCTCCAGCCCGGGCATGCCGGGCGCACCCGACCCCGTCGGGCCGTCCACCGCGGGCCGTGGTTCCTGCCCGGCGGGCCGCCCGGCCCCGTCCACCCGTACGGCCGACACCGAGGCCGCGGAACCCGAGCCGCCACCGCCCCGGTGCCCGGCCCAGAGCGCGATCACCGGCGCCGCCAGGACGGCCGCGAGCACCCCGGTGGTCACCACCCGCCGGCGCACCGCCAGCCCGCGCCCCGCGTCCGGCGCCCGGTGCCGGGGGAAGCCGCTCTGGTCGAACCGCAGCCCCGGCGACGCCACCCGAGCCGCCGCCACCCGAGCCGCCGTCGCCGGAGCATCCGCCGCCCGAACGGCAGCCGCCCGGGCGGTCGCCGCGCCGGTGACCGCAGCGGTGAGCGGGCCGGTGACCGCGGCGGCCCCGGAGGTGTCCACCGGAGCGCGCAGCAGCGCCAGCCCCGACAGCCCGGCCGCACCCTCGGCGGCCTCGTGCGCGACCACCCGCTCCGCCGTACCCCGGCAGGTCGGGCAGTCCAGCACGTGCTGCACCAGTTCCCGTCGCAGGGCCGGGCCGAGCACCCAGTCCCGCCAGGACTCCGCCCCGGCGCCGCCGAGCCGGTCCAGCTCCGGGCAGCTGCCCACGCCGAGCACCAGCAGCGCCGCCCTGGTCCGGGCGACCTCGGCCTCGGCTCCGGCCAGCAGCGCGCGGGTCCGCTCGAACGGCAGGCCCAATACCGCCGCCACCTCCAGCGGGGTCAGCCGGTGCCGGACGGACAGCTCCAGTGCCTCGCGCTGTTCCGGGTCGGTGCCGGCCGCCTCGGGCCAGGCGAGTGAGGACAGCTCGCGCCGCCGCCGGGCCGCCTCGGCCTCGGTCTCGTCCGTCTCGGCCTCGTCCGGTGCGGCGCCGATCGCCGCCGCCCGCCCCGTCCCCGTCCCCGTCCCGGCACCCGCCACGGCCGGGCCACCGTCCGCGAGCCGGCGCAGGCAGCAGTACCGGGCGAGCGAGAACAGCCACGCGCGCAGCAGCCCGGGCTCGGTGAGCCGGGCGCCGTGCCGCCGGGCGAGTTCGCGGACCTCGCGCAGGGCGTCGGCGGCCGCGTCGTGCTCGCAGAGCACCGAGAGGCAGTAGGTGAACAGGCCGTCCACCTGCCGGTCGTACGCCGCGAGCGCGGCGCCGGTCCGCTGCTCGACGGGATCGGCCGAGCCAGCGGCCCCGGCCGACTCGGCGGGCCCGACCGGTCCGGTCAGCCACCGAGGCCTCCCCGGCCGGCCGGACCACCCCGGCCCGACCGCCCCGGTCGGCCCAACAGTTCTCGTCGTCACCCGTCCGACGGTAGAGAACGCGGACGGCTGACTCCGACCATTCGCCGCGTATGTACTTCTTTCGGGTAACAACATCGTCCATCTGTCTGGATGCGCGGCGGGCCCGCCGGCGGCCCGCCGTTGTCACACCCAGGCGCTACGGTGGGCCGCATGCCTCCGCGTTCCAAGACCACCGCCAAGCCCCGCCCGGCGTACCGATGCACCGAGTGCGGCAACCAGCTGCCCAAGTGGGTCGGCCGCTGCCCGGAGTGCAACGCCTGGGGCACGGTCGAGGAGTACGGCGCGGTGCCGATCCGCACGACGGCGGCCGGTCCGGTCAGCGCGCCCGCCCGCCCGATCGCCCAGGTGGACGGCCAGGTCGCGACGGCCCGTTCGACGGGCGTGCCGGAGCTGGACCGGGTGCTCGGCGGCGGCCTGGTGCCCGGCGCGGTGGTGCTGCTGGCGGGCGAGCCCGGCGTCGGCAAGTCCACCCTGCTGCTGGACGTCGCCGCCAAGGCGGCCACCGCGCAGCACCGCACGCTCTACGTCACCGGCGAGGAGTCGGCCGGCCAGGTCCGGCTGCGCGCGGACCGGATCAACGCCCTCTCCGAGCACCTCTACCTCGCCGCCGAGCAGGATCTCGGTGCGGTGCTCGGGCACATCGAGGCGGTCAACCCCGGCCTGCTGATCCTGGACTCGGTGCAGACCATCGCCTCCGCGGAGCTGGACGGCGCCCCCGGCGGCCCGGCCCAGGTCCGCGAGGTGGCGGGCGCGCTGATCCGGGCGTCCAAGGAGCGCGGCATGGCCACCCTGCTGGTCGGCCACGTCACCAAGGACGGCCAGATCGCCGGCCCGCGCCTGCTGGAGCACCTGGTGGACGTGGTGCTGAGCTTCGAGGGTGACCGGCACGCCCGGCTGCGGCTCATCCGCGGGGTCAAGAACCGCTACGGCGCAACCGACGAGGTGGGCTGCTTCGAGCTGCACGACGAGGGCATCGTCGGCCTGGCCGACCCGTCCGGCCTCTTCCTGACCAGGCGTGACAAGCCCGTTCCCGGGACCTGCCTCACCGTCACCCTGGAGGGCAAGCGCCCGCTGGTGGCCGAGGTGCAGGCGCTGATGGTGGATTCGCAGATCCCCTCGCCGCGGCGCACCACCTCGGGCCTGGAGTCCCCCCGGATCGCGATGATCCTGGCCGTGGTCGAGCGGCACGGCGGGGTGAAGCTCGGCAAGCAGGACATCTACACCGCGACGGTCGGCGGGGTGAAGCTGACCGAGCCCTCCGCGGACCTCGCGGTGGCGCTCGCGGTGGCCAGCTCGTCCACCGACACCCCGCTGCCCAGCAACCTGGTGGCGATCGGCGAGGTCGGCCTGGCGGGCGAGGTGCGGCGGGTGACGGGTGTGCAGCGGAGGCTCGCCGAGGCGCACCGGCTGGGCTTCACCCACGCCCTCGTCCCGCCGGACCCGGGCAAGGTCCCGCCGGGCATGAAGGTGGTCGAGGTGGCCGACATCGGCGAGGCGCTGCGGGCCATCCCGGGCCGCCGCCGATCGGCCGCCAAGCCGCGCACCGAGCCGCGCGGTGAGGCACCGTCGGCGCCGCCGGCCCCGCGTTCCGCCCGGGCCGCGGACCGCCCCGCGGCGTACCCCGAGGAGCTGATGGAGGGCTGGGAGCCGCTGGACTCCGACGAACTGCGCTGACCCAAGCCCTGCCGAAGCCACACACAGTTAGACTTTCCCCAGTCTCATTGGCCAAAAGGCAGTACCGAGCGGTACTGAGCGACAGAGCAACAGACCGCGGACCGGCGCACGGCGTGAGGCGCGCGGCACGGGTCGACCGGAGGAGTCACGTGGCAGCCAGCGACCGGGGGGCGGACAAGGCCTCCCGCGAGGAGGCCCTGCTGCGGGCCTCCCTCACCGCCATCGCGCCCGGTACCGCGCTTCGTGACGGCCTGGAGCGGGTCCTGCGGGCCAATACCGGCGGTCTGATCGTGCTGGGCTTCGACAAGACCGTCGAGTCCCTGTGCACCGGCGGCTTCGTCCTGGACGTCGAGTTCAGCGCCACCCGGCTGCGCGAGCTGTGCAAGCTCGACGGCGCGGTGGTGCTCGACAAGGACATCACCAAGATCGTCCGGGCCGGCGTGCACCTGATGCCGGACTCGACCATCCCCACCGACGAGACCGGCACCCGCCACCGCACCGCCGAGCGGGTCAACCGGCAGACCGGCTACCCGGTGGTCGCGGTCTCGCACTCGATGCGGCTGATCGCGATGTACGTCAACGGCACCCGCCGGGTGCTGGAGGACTCCACCACCGTCCTGTCCCGCGCCAACCAGGCGCTGGCCACCCTGGAGCGCTACAAGCTGCGCCTGGACGAGGTGGCCGGCACGCTCTCCGCGCTGGAGATCGAGGACCTGGTGACGGTCCGGGACGTCACCGCCGTGGCCCAGCGCCTGGAGATGGTCCGGCTGATCGCCACCGAGATCGCCGGCTACGTGCTGGAGCTCGGCATCGACGGCCGGCTGCTCTCGCTCCAGCTTGACGAGCTGATCGCCGGCGTGGAGCCGGAGCGCGAGCTGGTCGCCCGGGACTACTTCCCGGAGCGGGCCGCCAAGAAGGGCCGGACGGTCACCGAGGTGCTGGCCGACCTGGAGGCGCTCACCCACGCCGAGCTGCTGGACCTCCAGACCGTCGCCAAGGCGCTCGGCTACTCGGGTTCGCCGGAGTCGCTGGACTCCGCCGTCTCGCCGCGCGGCTACCGCCTGCTGGCGAAGATCCCGCGCCTGCCCAACACGGTCATAGAGCGCCTGGTCGAGCACTTCGGCGGCCTCCAGAAGCTGCTCGCCGCGAGCATCGACGACCTGCAGACCGTCGAGGGCGTCGGCGAGACCCGCGCCCGCTCGGTCCGCGAGGGCCTGTCCCGCCTTGCCGAATCGTCCATCCTGGAGCGCTACGTCTGACCTGACGCGCAGCCGTACGGACGCCCGAACTCGGCGACGGCCCCCGGGGGGCCGACGACCCCCGGGGCCGTCGCCCGGCCCGACCAAACCGCGCCGCACCGCAAGCGGCCCGAGCCCCGCCCCAACCCCGAGAACCCCACCCCCACCCCCCCCCCACCCCA
>NZ_JBHXTL010000252.1:793-5629 GCF_042677365.1 Kitasatospora sp. NPDC127116 | reverse complement strand
GTCAGCGGACCATGGCCGCCAGGACGCTGCGCCAGTCCTCGCCGGGCTCGGGGGCGAGCGGGCCGGCCAGGGTGTCCGCCCGGTAGTGCCAGGGGCGGCGGAGTTCCCCGTCGGCGTCGGGGGTGGCGACGATCGGGCTGTCGGAGCCGAGCAGGCGGACCAGTTCGGCGGTGAAGTCCGCCCAGGAGAGGTGCCCGCTCACCGCGTTGACGACCCGGCCGGCGGCGGGGTGGTCCGGGGCGAGGCAGGCACCGAGGGCGCGGGCCAGGGCGGCGGAGTGCACCCAGGAGGCTCCGTGCCACTCCTCGGCGTCCGGCAGGCCGATCGGCCGGCCCGCCAGCGCGGCCTGGTAGAGGGGGCCGGTGGCGCCCCAGCGGAGCTGGTCGCGCAGGCGGTGGTGCGGGCCCCAGACGATCGGGGAGCGGACGGCCACGGCCTGGCCCCGGCCGGCCGCGGCGGCCTCGAAGAGGATCCGCTCGCAGTCCAGCTTGGCCTGCCCGTACGGGGTGACGGGTGCGCTGCTGGGGGCGCCCTCGGCGACCTCTGTGCCGGCCGGGCGGCCGTACGCGTCGATGCTGCTGACGAAGACGAACGGGCCGCCCCGCCAGCCGTCGACCAGGGCGCGCATGGCGGCGAGGTCGGTGGCGTGGTCGGTGAAGGTGCAGGCGGAGTGGATGACGGCGTCGACGCCGTCGACGGCCCGGCGCAGGCTGTCGAGGTCGCCGAGGTCGCCCTCCGCCACCTCGGCGCCGTTCAGCGCGGGCAGGTGCGCGGACTCCGGCCGGACCAGGACCCGGACCGGCCGGCCCTGGGCCATCAGCTCCTGGAGCACGGCCGCGCCGACCCCGCCGGTGGCGCCGGTGAGCAGGACGGTGCCGGTGCGGGCGCCGGTGGTCCGCGAGCGGGCACCGGCCTGGGCGAGGGCCGCGCGGCGCTCGTCCGTGCGGGTGGCGAGCAGGGCGGCGAGGGCGCGCGGGGTGCGCTGCTCCAGGATGTCGAGGCCGGTGAGCGGCAGCCCGGTGCGGGTGCGCAGGCGTTCGGCGAGCTGGACGGCGACCAGGGAGTGGCCGCCGAGCGCGAAGAAGTCGCCGTCGGCGGGCGGGGTCGTGCCGAGGAGTTCGCCGAAGGCCTGCCGTACGACGTCCAGCGGGCCTGCCTCCAACGGGCCCTCCGCCGCCGCGGTGGCGCCGGGCAAAACGGTGGCGCCGGGCAGCACGGTGGCGCCGGGCAGCCGGTCGCGGTCGGGGGTGCCGTCGGCGTGGCGGGGCAGCCGGTCCACGAGGGTGACCGCGAGCGGCAGTTCGGCGGCCGGCAGGCGCCCGCGCAGGGCGGCCCGCAGGGCGCTGCCGCTCGGCGCGACCGGCCCGCGGACCACCGCGTAGGCGAGCGGCGGGCCGTCCGGGTTCTCGACCACGGCCGCCTCGACCACCGCCGGATCGGCCGACAGGGCTTCCACGACCGGGTGTTCGGCGGCCGTCAACCGCTCTCCGGGCAGTTCGGACAGCCGCCGTTCCGGGTCGGCGGCCACGGCGGTGAGCAGTTCGGCGAAGGCGCCGACCAGCCGGGCGGCGGTGTCCGGGTCCAGCGCGTCCCGGTCGTGCTGCAGCAGGCAGCGCGGCTCCGGGCCGTCCTCCAGCAGCAGGGTGAGGCCGAACTTGGCCAGCCCCAGGTCGAGTTCCACGTTCTCGGTGTGGAGGCCCGGCAGCGCCAACGGGTCGACGGTCTGGACGAGGTCGCAGCTGACCGAGAGCAGTGGGGTGCCGTCCGCGCCGCGCGCGGCCGCGCCGAGCCGCTCGACCACCAGGTCGAGGGGCACCTCGTGGTGCTGCTGGGCGTCGAGCAGGGCGGTGCGGACCAGAGCGAGCAGCTCGGTGAACGACGGGTCCCCGGACGGATTCGCGCGCACGGCGAGGGTGTTGACCGCGAGCCCGACGGTCCGGCGGAACTCGGGCCGCGCCCCGTGGCCACTGGCGCAGCCGAGGACGAGGTCGTCCTGCCCGGAGGCGATGCCCAGCGCGGCGAACGCGGCGGCCAGCACGACGGTGTACAGCGTGGCGCCGTGCCGCGCGCCGACGAGGCGCAGCTGTTCCACCACGGCGGACTCCAGCGGGGCGGCGTGCAGCGCGGCGCGGCGCTCCCGGGCGCCGGGCGGGACGGGCCGCAGCAGGGGCAGCGGCCGGGCGCCGGCCAGCCCGGCCGCGAGGACGCCGGCGGTGGCCGTCAGCTCGGCGTCGCGGGCGCGTTCCTGGCGGGCGTAGTCGGCGTACGAGGGGGCCGGCGGCGGGAGCCGGTTCGGCTCGCCGTCGCGCGCGGCGCGGTACAGCTCGGCGAGGTCCGCGGCGAGGAGGCGCAACGTGCCGCCGTCCACCGCGATGTGATGGATGGTCAGCAGCAGCGTGTGGTCGTCGGGGCCGTGCCGCAGGAGCAGGGCCCGCAGCACCGGGCCGGTGGCGAGGTCGAACGGCCGGGCGGCCTCGGCGGCGAGCTGCTCCGGGCCGGTGGCGTCCAGGACCGGCAGCGGCACCGGGACGACCGGGTCGATCTGCTGGTACGGCTCGTCGCCCCGGCGCGGGTAGCGGGTGCGCAGGACGGCGTGCCGCTCGGTCAGGCCGGTGATCGCGGTGGCGAGGGCCGCCCGGTCGAGCGGGCCTCGCAGCCGGGTGGCGACCGGCACGTTGTAGAGGGCGCCGCCCTGGCCGAGGTGGTCCATCAGCCACATCCGCTGCTGGGCGTGCGAGAGCGGGGCGGGGCCGGTCTGCGGTGCGGAGGCGGCGGAACCGACGGGGGTGGCGGCGCGCCGGTTGCGGGCGCGGCGCAGCAGGTCGCTCTGGTCGACGGTGGTCATCGGTCGGCTCCGGGGGTGTCGTCGGCGGCCCGCAGGGCGCGCTCCAGCAGCTCGGCCTGGGCGGCGACGGTCGGGTGGCCGAGGAAGTCGGCGAGCGACAGCTCGACCCCGAGGTCCTCGCGCAGGTCGTCCACCACCCACATGGCGAGCAGCGAGTGCCCGCCCTCGGCGAGGAAGTCGGCGGACGGGTCGGTGATCGGGCGTTCCAGGGCGCGGCTCCACGCCTCGGCGACGACCTGTTCGATCGGGCCGAGTTCGGCGGCGGCGGACGGCTGTGCCCCGTCCGGTTCGTCGGCGGCCAGCGCCCGCCGGTCCACCTTTCCGCTGCCGGTCAGCGGCAGCGCGGCGAGCACCGTCCAGGCGGTGGGCACCAGGTGGGCGGGCAGCCGCTCGGCCAGAGCGGCCCGCAGCGCCTCGACGGCCGGGCGGGAGCCCTCGGCGAGGACCAGGCAGGCGGTGAGCGCGGCGTCGACCTGTCCGGCGCGGCGGACCACGACCGCCGCCTCGGCGACCTCGGGCAGCTGGAGCAGCGCGTGCTCGACCTCGCCGGGTTCGATCCGGAAGCCGCGCACCTTGACCTGGTCGTCGGTGCGCCCGTGGTACTCCAGGGAGCCGTCCGGCCGTTCGGCGACCCGGTCGCCGCTGCGGTAGGCGCGTCCGATGCCGGGCAGTTCGCGGAAGCGCTCGGCGGTCAGCTCCGGCCGGTCGAGGTAGCCGAGGGCCAGCCGGTCGCCGGCGATCCACAGTTCGCCGACGCCGCCCGGCGCCACCGGCGCGAGCCGCTCGTCCAGGACGTACGCCCGGGTGCCGCCGAAGGCCCGGCCGATCGGGACGGATCCGGCGCAGTCGGCCCGGGTGACCCGGTGCAGGGTGGTGAAGGTGGTGGCCTCGGTCGGCCCGTACGCGTTGATCAGTTCGAGCCACGGGAAGGCCTGCAGCACGGCGCCCGCGTACTCGGAGGAGAGTGCCTCGCCGCCGACGACCAGGGTGCGCAGCACGCCGAAGACCCGGGACCGCCGGGCGGCCAGGTGGTGGAAGAGCGCGGTGGTGAGGAAGACGGTGGTGACGCCGAAGCTCTCGACGTCGCGGACCAGGTCCTCGGCGCTGGGCCGCTCGCTCGGGGAGACGGCCACGGCGGCGCCCCGGGCGAGCGGCGCCCACAGTTCGAAGGTGGTGGCGTCGAAGGAGACGGTGGAGTGGAAGAGCACCCGGTCGCGGGGGCCGAGGCCGATCGAGTCCTCGGCGGTGGCCAGGTCGGCGACGGCGCTGTGCGGGACCAGGACGCCCTTGGGGCGGCCGGTGGAGCCGGAGGTGTAGTAGAGCAGCGCGGGCGCGGCCGGGTCGGCGGCGTCGGGCGCCGTGCCGTCGGCGGCCTCGGTGCCGCGCTCGGTCAGCACCAGGGTGCGGTCCTCGGGGAGCCCGGCCTCGGCGAGCAGTCCCTTGTCGCCGAGGACGAGCCGGACGTCCGCGTCGGCGATCATTTCGGCGATCCGCGGGCGCGGGTAGGCCGGGTCGAGCGGGACGACCAGTGCGCCGGCCCGCCAGACGGCGAGCTGGGCGACGACGAATCGGGTCGAGCGGGCGCACAGCAGGGCGACGGCGCTGCCGGGGCCGATCCCCCGATCGGCCAGGACGGCGGCCAACCGGCCTGCGGCGTCGACGAGTTCGCGGTAGGTCAGGACGGTGGAGCCGTCGGTCACGGCGAGCGCGTCGGGACGCTGCTCGGCCTGCCGGGCGACCAGGGCGGGCAGCGGGGCGGGCAGGGCTTCGGCGGTCCGGTCGAGCGGAGCCGCGGGGTGCGCGGAGGTCGCTGAGGTCGCGGAGGTCGCGGGGTGCGCGCGGTGCTCGGTGGTGCTGGTGGTCATGGGTGGTTCCCTTCCGGGCGCCCCGGCCGGGTGGGGCGGGGCGCCCCCCGGGTGAGGGTGGGGCGGGGTGAGGCGGTGGCGGCCCCTTCCGCCACCCCCACCACCACCCACCCGGCGACGGCCCCC
>NZ_JBHXTL010000252.1:0-783 GCF_042677365.1 Kitasatospora sp. NPDC127116 | reverse complement strand
CTCGGATTTTTTTTTATTAGCCCCGGGCGGGGTGGTGGGGTTGGTGTGGGGTGGTGCCTTGCCGGGCCCCCGGGGGGGGGGGGCGGGGGCGCCCCGCTGAGGAGGTTCGGGCGGGGTCAGGCGGTCGCGGCCAGATCGGCCACCCGCTCCTCGACCAGCCGGGCGACGGCCCGCAGGTCGGGCTGGCGCAGCACCAGGGGGGCGCGCAGCCGTACGCCGTACTCGTTCTCCAGGGCCTCCAGCAGTCTTGCCGCGGCGAGCGAATTGCCGCCCGACGCGAGGAAGTTGTCCTCGGGCCCGAGGTCGGCACGGCCGATCAGCCCGCGGCAGAGCTTCAGTACGGTGCGCTCGACCGGGGTGCCGGCCTCGTCCGCCGGGGCCTCCTCGTCCGGGGCCGGCGCGTCGGCCAGCAGGGCCGGGCGGTCCACCTTGCCGTTGGCGTCCAGCGGGAAGCGCTCCACCAGCCGGACGGCGGAGGGCACGGCCTGCTCGGGCAGCCACGGGCGGACGGCGTCGAGCAGCGCCGCGGGGTCGGCGCCGTCCTCGGCCTGGACGAAGGCGAGCAGCCGGACGCCGCCGGTCGGCGCCTGCTCGGCGGCGACCACCGCCCGGCGCACCTTCGGGTCGCGCTCGAAGGCGGCCTCGACCTCGGCGGGTTCGATCCGCACACCGCTGACCTTGACCTGGTCGTCGAGGCGGCCGTGGAACTCCAGCACGCCGTCCGGGCGCATGACCACCCGGTCGCCGGTGCGGTAGACCCGGTCCGTACCGACCACGCCGGCG
>NZ_JBHXTL010000251.1:0-5718 GCF_042677365.1 Kitasatospora sp. NPDC127116 | reverse complement strand
CCCCCCCCCCGGGGCCCCCCCCCCCGGCCCCGTCGGGTCGGCCGGTCAGGTCACTGACCGCTGTTGCGGCCCGCCCGCTGGAAGTAGACCCCGGCCAGCAGGGCCAGCAGGACGAAGACCCCGGTGGAGACGGCGGCGACGGCGTTCAGCCCGCTGACGAACGCCGCGTGCGCCGTCTTCAGCAGCGCCGCGGAGGCGTCGGCCCCGAGCTGCGCGGCCTCGGCGGCGGCGCCGGCGACGGTCTCCCGGGCGCGGTCGGAACCGACGCCGTTCATCTCGCTGCTGTAGACCGCGGAGCCGATCGTGCCGAGGACGGCCAGACCGAGCGCACCGCCGAGGTAGTTCGCGGTCTCCGCCATCGAGGCGGCCGAACCCGCGCGCTCCGGCGGCACCGAGCCGACCACCAGACCGATGCCGAGCGCGAACATCGGACCGGCGCCCAGACCGATGACCGCGGTGCCGAGCACGATCGGCCAGGGGCCGTGCTCACCGTTCACCAGGATCAGCACCGCCGCGCCGATCGCGGAGAGGAACATGCCGCCGACGATCGCGGTCCGCGGCGTGATCGAACGGATCAGGGCCGGCGTGGACATCGTCCCGACCGCCATGCACAGGCCCATCGGGACGAACCAGAGCGCCGAGGCCAGCGGGGAGTAGCCGAGCACCGTCTGCAGCAGCTGGGTGACGTTGAGGGCGGTGCCCGCGAGGATCATCCCGGCCAGCGCGAGCGCGGTCAGCATGACCGTGAACGAGCTGTTGGCGAAGAGCCGCAGGTCGAGCAGCGGGTCCTCGCCCTTCAGCTGACGGCGCACGAACACGGTGCCGAACAGCAGGCCCACGACCAGCGCCGCCACACCGGTGACGGTGCTCGCGGTGCCCAGCGTGAGGACCTTGATCGCGTACACCACCGGGAGGATCCCCAGCAGCGAGAGCACGACGCTGGTGAGGTCCAGGCGGCGGGACTGCTCGGGGCGGAACTCCGGGAGCAGGATCGGCCCGGCGATCAGCACCACGGCCGCGACCGGGACGGCCAGCAGGAACACCGCGCCCCACCAGAACGGCGCGAGCAGCACGCCGCCGAGCACGGGCCCGAGGGCGGCACCCGTGAAGGTGCAGGTGGCCCAGATCGAGATGGCCTTCCCGCGCTGCTTGTCGTCACGGAAGATGTTGGTGATCAGGGCGAGGGTGGAGGGCATCAGCGTGGCGCCCGCGATGCCCTGCACGCCGCGCGCCGTGATCAGCATGATCGGGCTGGTCGCCCAGGCGCAGGCCAGCGAGGCCAGGGCGAACACCGCCATGCCCGCCATGAGGAGTCGGCGGCGCCCGATCCGGTCGCCGATGGTCCCCATGGTGATCACCAGACCGGCGACCATGAATCCGTAGGCATCGGTGATCCACAACTGCTGGACACTGCTGGCACCCAGGTCGGCGGTGAGCTTGGGCAGCGCCAGGAACAGGACGTTCGCATCCAGCGCGACCAGCAGGGTCGGCAGGGCGAGAACCGCCAGTGCCAGCCAGGGCCGCGCGCTCGTGCGAGGGAGGTCGGTTTCCGCTGTAGTGACGGACATGGCCGTGATGCGTCCTTTCGATCATTTCGGAATGTCGCTCACTACGTTGTCGAAGCAGCGGGCCGATTCTTGCGCCGGTTCGCGGAACTTTTTTGAGAAGACTTCCGCGACGCCCGGCGGATCCACGGTCTTCGCTGGTCAGACGCGTGGAGCCGATGGTGATCGACACCATCGGCTCCACGTGAGGACACTTGTTCGAATGTTCTCGGACACCTGGGGTCCGTCGGGAGCGTCAGGGTGCTCCGGCCGGCGCTCCGGCCTGCGGTCCACGGGTCGCCTGCGGGACGGACGCGGGATCAGTGGTGGTACTCACCGCAGTTGACGTCGAGGCAGTGGCCCGTGACGGCGCGCGCCAGGTCCGAGGCGAGGAAGAGCACCGCGTCGGCGGTCTCCTCCGGGGTCTGCAGGCGGCGCAGGTCCATGTCGGCGGCCACCTCCTGGTAGCCCTCCTCCAACGACAGGCCGCGCATGGCCGCGAGTTCGCCGATGAACCCCTTCACCTTGTCGGTCCACATCGGCCCGGGCGCCACGGTGTTCACCCGGATGCCCTCCGGGCCCAGCTCGGTGGCGAGCATCTGGGCCGCCGCGAGCAGGCCCGACTTGGCGATCTTGTAGGCCCCGCAGGCACGCTTGGAGTGCCGCAGGACGGACGAGTTGACCATGACGATCGATCCGCGGCTGTCCCTCAGCGCCGGGGTGAACAGCTTCGACAGCCGCAGCGCCGCGTAGACGGTCACCTCCATGCCGAGGCGCACGTCGTCCAGGTCGGTGTCGTGGAGTTCCGTGTGCGGCGGCTCCACGAGCGCGTTGTTGATCAGGGTGTCGACCCGGCCGAACGCGTCGAGCGCGGCGGTGACGAGTGCGCCGGCGGCATCCGGATCGGTGATGTCGGTGGGAACCGCCAGCGCGCGGCGACCGGTCTCCTCGACGGCCTTGGCCACCTCGTCGAGGTAGGACGCGGTGCGCGCCACGAGTACGACGTCGGCTCCCGCCTCGGCGCACCGCACGGCGAGCGTCCGGCCGAGACCGGATCCCACGCCCGACACGACGACGACCTTGTCTCGGAGCAACTCCGGAACCTTCATGTGTTCGTCCTCTCGATGCACAGCACACGGACTGGCGAGGGCGCGGGGCGGAGCCCGGGGGCCGTGAGGCCCCCGGGCGGCCGGGTCAGGCGGAAGCGCCCTCGCTGAAGACGATCGGACGGACCTCGATGCCGAGGCCCTCGACCGCGGCATCCGGGATCATCGCGGCGACCTCGTGGGCGCGCGCCAGGTCCGCGACCTCGATGATGTAGGTGCCGCCCACGTATTCCTTGGCCTCGGCGTACGGGCCGTCGGTCACCGCGGGAACGCCGCCGCGAACGCGAACCACGGAGCTCTGGTCCGGGCCGGCCAGAGCGAGGGTCCCGACGAACTCACCGGTGGCCTTGATCTTCTCCATGAACGCACCGTGGCCCTGGAAGACCGCGTTGCGCTCCTCCTCCGGCAGCGCGGCGAGGACATCGGCGTTCGGGTACATCATGATCAGGTACTTCATGGTTCCGCTCCTTGCGACGTGAGGCGCCCGGTGGGGCCTTCACTCCTAAGTCGGCGCTGATCCGCCGATCTCGACATCTGGCGACATCCTCGCGAAAAACTTTTTTCCGCACCAGCGGAACCCGGTACCGGCCGGCTCACGGAGCGGGCACGCCGAAGGCCGAGGGCGGTACCGGACGGCGGGCCGCGCGCAGCACGCGCAGCAGCGTCCGAGGGTGCATCAGGGACTGTGGGGAGGCCACGAGTCCGGCGATCCGCACCAGCGCGTCGGTCACCCGGGGGTCGTGCACCGCAGCCCGCTGGGCCAGCGCGGCGTACCGGTTGACCAGGGCGGTCTGGAGGTTCCGCTTGCCCTTGACGCCCCGGTAGCCCAGGTCGGTCACCGCCGCGAACGACCACGGGGAGCGGATCTCGCGGGCGATGTCCCGGAAGTACGCCTGGGGCGTGGGAAGCCGCCGCCCGGCAGCGTGCCGGCGCAGCACCAGCGCCTGCAGGGCGGCCGAGGTCATGCCCTGGGCGTAGGCGGGGTTGAAGCTGCAGATCGCGTCGCCCATCACCAGCAGTCCGGCCGGAAAGCGCTCCAGCCGGTGGAAGTCCCGGCGGACGCTGGCCGGAAAACGGAAGCGCAGCGGTTCGTCCAGGGGTTCGGCGTCGCGGATCGCCTCGTAGATCTCGGGGACGGGCAGCGACCGGACGAAGGCGTGGAACCCTTCCGGGTCGGTGGGCGGGTGGTCGCCCAGGAGCCCGGTCACCGACAGCTCCACCTGGTTGTCCTCGCCAGGCACCCGGTAGAAGAACGCTCCGCGCGGGTGCGAGGGCGTGGCGGCCGGGATGATGGCGATGTCACTGTCGAACGGGTCCTTCTCCAGGCGGTAGTGGCGGGTGGTGTACGCCAGGTCGATCTCGATCCGCTCCTCCGGCGGCGCCTGGTACCCGAGGTCGGCCAGCCACCGCGGGGTCCGCGAGCCGCGGCCGGTGGTGTCGACGACCAGGTGCGCGGAGAGCGTCCGCTCCTCGGCCCCGGGGGTGCGTGCCTGCACCCTGACCCCGGTGACCCGGTGTCCGGAGGCGTCCGTCACCGGGGCGACGATGTCGTGCTCCTCCAGGAACGACACCTCCGGCAGCGCCCGCACCCGCTCGCGCAGGTGGTGTTCGAGCACCGGCCGGGTGGCGGGCACGGACGGCAGGCCGGTGCGGGCGGGGCTCAGCCGCAGCCCGTTGAAGTACCACTGGATGTCGTTGCTGAAGTCCCCGGGCCGCACCCCCGCCGCGATCAACTCGTCGGTGAGGCCCGGGAACAGCGACTCCATGATCTGGTGGCCGCGGGCGACCAGCCCGTGGGCGTGGTTGCCGTGCGGGACGCCGCGGCGCGGGCCGCGGACCCCGAGGATCTTGTCGCGTTCGACGATGACGACCCTCGGGTAGGACTCGGAGAGCACCCTGGCCGCCAGCAGGCCCGCAATGCTTCCGCCGAGAACCACGGCACATTCGTCGGTACGGGTGGCCATGAAGGTCCCCTCTCTCGGATTTCCGGACGGGTGACGGAGGGTCAGTTCCCGGGCTGCGAACGGAACTGGCCGGGCGCGCGGCCCTCCCCGGCCGGGCCGCGGTAGGCCTGGGCGAGGTCGAGCCAGGCGTCGGCGTCCTTGCCCTCGGCCGTCAGGGCCAGGTCGTCGCGGTGCCGGCGCCGGGTCACCAGCAGGCAGAAGTCGACGGCGGGGCCGCTGACGCGCTGCTCCGCGTCGGCGGGGCCGAACTCCCACCGGGCTCCCGACGGGGCGGTGATCTCGAAGCGGAACTCGGCCTCGGGCGGCGTGAGCCCGCGCGCCTGGTACCCGAAGTCCCAGGTGCGGACCGCGAATTCGACCAGGTAGCGGAGCCGGTCGGTGTGCTCGCGGTGCACTCCGAGCGTGTCGGCGATGTCCTGGCCGTGGCCGAACAGCTCCATCATGCCGGCCGCGGCCAGCACGGGCGCCGGCAGCGGGCGGACCAGCCACGGCACCGGTTGGCCGGCCGGGACGGCCGCCAGGGCCTGCTCGGCGGTCCGGCGCTCGGCGTTCCACCGCTCCAGCAGGAGCTGCGGCGTACCGGACGCCAGGTAGGGCTTGAGGGACTGCTGCACCGCGCCGTCGAAGTCCTGCCCGATGCCGGCGGCCATCGCCTTGAACGCCTCGGGGTCGCCCGCGGCCATTCCCGCGATCTTGAAGGTGGCCGCGAGGTGGGCGATCTGGTGGGCGACGGTCCAGCCGGGCGCGGGCGTGGGCCGCTTCCAGTCGGCGTCCGCCAGGTTCGCCACCAGGGCTTCGACGGCGTCGCCGTCCGCCGCCAGTGCGGATATCACGTCCTGCGAGTCGGGCATGCCTGTTCCTTCCGTAGGGGGGATCCGGATGCCGACGCCGTCTCGACGCACGCTGCGGGGCGTCGGATCGGGGGCCAGCCCAGTATCGGCCGGGCGCGGATCGGCGGGCTTCTCTGCTCGTGCTGAGCGCTCGGCCCGCTCCGCGGCGCTCCCCTCCCCTTGCCTGTCCGTACCCCCGTGCGTCCGCTCCTGCGGCGGAACACGGCAGGCCGGGCGCCCCGCGGGGTGGTGGGGGGGGCGGGGGGCGGGGGGC
>NZ_JBHXTL010000250.1:0-5747 GCF_042677365.1 Kitasatospora sp. NPDC127116 | reverse complement strand
CCCTCACGGGTGGCCGGCCTCGGTGCCGGGCGCCGACGTCTTCCGGCGGGTGGCGGCACGCCCTCGGGGGCCGGTTCGGGGGCCGGCCGGCCCCGGCGGCGCCCGGTTTCGGACGCCTTGTCGGACTGCGCACACATCTTCGAAAGAAGGCGCCGCCCTACCGGCGCAAGGCCCGGTATGGTCTGGGGTAACCGTGGACGCGGGGTATCGGAGTCCCCTGCGCGAGGAGCCCCCAACGTGCTGATCACCCATGACACCGAGTGCGCGCTGAGCCTCCTCGTGGAGCTGCTCAACACCGCACCCGAGGTGTGCGGCGCCGAGCGGCTGCCGGACGTCGCCGCGCTGGACGCCTTCGTGGTCCGCCGGGAGATCAGCGAGATCGACTCGCTGACCGAGGACGACCTGCGGCGGGTGCACGAGCTGCGCACCCGGCTGCGCGAGGTGTTCGCGACGGAGTCCACCGCGCAGGCCGCGGAGCTGGTCAACTCCATCGTCGCGGCCGCCGGGACGACGCCCCGGCTGACCAACCACGACGACCACGACTGGCACATCCACTACTTCGCGCCGCACGCCGCCCTCGGCGACCACCTGGCGGCCGAGCTGGGCATGGCGCTGGCCCTCATCCTCATGGCGGGCGAGCGGGAGCGGCTGCGCCGCTGCGAGGCGCCGGACTGCGCGCGGGTCTTCGTGGACCTCTCCCGGAACCGCTCACGGCGCTACTGCGACAGCCGCACCTGCGGCAACCGGCTGCACGTCGCCGCCTACCGGGCGCGGCAGCGGTCGGCGGAGGCCGTCCCCTCCGCCTGACCGGCCGGTCCTCCCGTTCAGATCCCGCGCTTGCGGAGGATCTCCTCGATGTCGGCGAAGTCGCCGAGGCCGTCCTCCCGCTTGCCCGCGGCCGGCTTCTTCGGGGCCCTGGGCGTCGGCGCCACCGCCGGACGCTCGGGCGCCGGCCCGGCCGCGGCCGGGCGCTCCGGGCGCTCCTGGGCGCTCTCCACCGCCCCGGCGCCCCGGCGGCCCACCCAGCGGGTGGTGACCAGCAGCACCGCCGAGACGCCGAGCAGCGCGATGCCGGTCCACACCCGCGGGTCGAGGACCAGCTTGGTCGCCCAGTCGGCGAACTCCCGGCCGATCGTGCTCGCCAGCGGGAACAGGCCGGTCAGGTAGAGCCCGGCGGGCAGCAGGGCCACCGCGAACCAGCGGGTCGCCGACAGGAAGCGCCGCCGGTAGGCCCGCAGCCCGGCGAAGGCCACCCCGCCCGCGGTGAGGACGAAGCTGATCGCCGCGCTCAGCACGGTGCCGCTCCTTCGTGTCCGGTCGTCCTGGTCATCGGTGCCTTCCTCTCGGTCCGCCCTCGGGCGCACCTCCGGCCGGAGCGGGCGCCCACTAGTGGAACACTGGGGGAATGATCGATGGTTCCCTCCCCCGCCTCGAGTTCTGGTGCGACCTCCAGTGCCCGGACTGCCACACCGCGCTGGACGACGTACGGGCGCTGCGCGCGCAGTACGGCGACGCGCTGCCCGTGGAGGTGCGGCACTTCCCGCTGGAGAAGCACAAGCACGCCTACGCCGCCGCGGAAGCGGCCGAGGAGGCGTTCGCGCAGGGGCTGGGCTGGCCGTTCGTGGAGGCGCTGCTGGCCCGTACCGCGGAGCTGGACGCGCGCGGGCAGCAGGTGCTGCTGGACGTGGCCCGGGAGGTCGGGGCGGACGTCGACGAGGTGGACACCGCGCTGATCGACGGCCGGCACATGCTGACCGTCGACGCCGACCAGGCCGAGGGCAAGGCGATCGGGGTCACCGGCACGCCGACGTACGTGATCGGCGGGCAGCGCCTCGACGGCGGCAAGAGCCAGGACGGGCTGCGCGAGCGGATCGTGGCCGTCATCGAGGCGGCGAAGGCTTCCTGACGACACGCCGGGTCACAGCTGCTTGCCGTAGAGGCGCTCGGTGACCCGGTAGCCGAGCGAGGTGTAGAGCCGGATGGCGACCTCGTTGCCGGAGAAGACGTTGAGGCCGAGGTTCCGCACTCCGGCGGCCAGGCACTCGCGTTCGGCGAGCAGCATCAGCGTGCGTCCGTGTCCCTGGCCCTGGTGGGCCGGGGACACCTCGACCTTCATCACCCAGGCGAGCGGTTCGCCGTCCGGCAGGTCGCGCAGGCGCGGCTGCAGCCAGAGCAGGCCGTACGGCTCCTCCCCGCCGTCGGCGCCGTACAGACGGCGCAGGACCATGCCCGGGGCCTCCGGGTCCGGGGCCGCCGGGTTCTGCGGCCCGCCGCCCGAGCGGGCGCGGGCCTGTTCCTCGGTGAGGCCGGAAGCCACCATCATGCGGACGTAGTCCTGCACGGACCGGTCGAACCAGTCCCGGATCTCGGCCCTCCGGTCGAACGGGCGCACGCTCAGCCCCGCGGGCAGGTCCGGGGCGACTGTCAGCCGCTTGGACATGGCCAGGGCCCGCTCGGTGTACCCGAGCGTCACGGCGAGCCCCCGGGCCGCCGCGGCCGGCTCCGGGACGCCGACGTCGACCCGGGTGCAGCCCCAGGTGCGCAGCACCTCCTCGGCGGCCAGCCCGCCGAACGTTCCCCGACCCCGGCCGCGCCCCTCGGTGATCTCCAACTCGGATATCCGGCCCCAGAGTTGATCGCCCTGCGGGTCGGCGGTGGTGCGCAGCGCGCCGACCGGCCGGCCGTTCGCGAGGATCAGCCAGCGTCTGGTGCGGCCGCCGGCCGCGGTGGGTGTCTCCGGGCCCTCGGGGCGCAGCGTGGTGGTCATGTGGTGGTCCCTTCCCCTTGCACGGGGGGTTATCCACGCGGCCGGTGCGCTTCCCCGGCGTTCCTCCGGGACGCTCTCCCGGACGGGGATCACGGGTCGAGGTCGTCGCCGCTGCGCTCGGTGAAGACGGCCATGGCCTTGGCGGTGACGGGGCCGATGCCGGGCAGTTCGCGGTCGTCGACGCGGGTGACGGCCTGGACGTCGCGGGTGGTGGAGGTCAGGAAGACCTCCTCGGCGTCCTGGAGGACGCTGAGCGGCAGGTCGGCCTCCTCGGCGCCGCACCAGTCGACGACGAGCTGCCGGGTGATGCCGGCCAGGCAGCCGGAGGCGAGGGCGGGGGTGAGCAGGCGGCCGCCGAGGACCACGAAGACGTTGGATCCGGTGCCCTCGCAGAGCCGTCCGGCGGTGTTGGCGAGCAGGGCCTCCGAGGCGCCGGCGCGGTGGGCGGCGGCCAGGGCGACGACGTTCTCCGCGTACGAGGTGGTCTTGAGGCCGGCGACGGCGCTGTGCTCGTTGCGGCGCCAGGGGACGACGGCGACGGCGGTCTCGTCGGGGCGGTGGCCGATCGCGCTGAGGGCGACGACCAGGGTGGGGCCGGCGGTGCCGCGCTCGGAGCTGAGCGGGCCGTTGCCGCCGGTGTAGGTGACGCGCAGGCGGCCGAGCGGCGCGGGGTTGGCGGCGAGGACCTGGGCGCAGGCCTCGCGGACCAGGTCGTGATCGGGGTCGGCCAGGCCGAGGCCGCGGGCGGAGCGGGTGAGCCGGTCCAGGTGGCGGGTGACCGCGAAGGCCCGGCCGTCGACCGTCTTCAGGGTCTCGAAGACGCCGTCGCCGGTGGTGAGGCCGTGGTCGAGGACCGAGACGGCCGCGTCGGCGGAGTCGACGAGGGAGCCGTTGACCCAGCTCGTGGTGCGGTTGTGCATCGGGTGCTGCTCCTAGGCGGTGGGGGCGCAGGCCCCGGTCGGGTCGGATCCGGTGCCGGATTCGCCACCGGGTTCGCCGCCCGACGCTATCGCGACGAGGCGGGCGGCCTTCAGTTCGGTTTCGGCCCATTCCCGCTCGGGGTCGGAGCCCCAGGTGATGCCGGCGCCGGTGCCGAAGCGCAGGACGGGCGCGCCGGGGTCCGCCCGGTCGATCCAGAACGTGCGGATGCCGACGGCGAGTTCGGCCTCGCCGCGGTCGGCGTCGACCCAGCCGACGGCGCCGCAGTACGGGCCGCGCGGGGCGGTCTCCAGGGCCTCGATGATCCGCAGGGCGCTGGACTTGGGGGCGCCGGTGACGGAACCCGGCGGGAAGGTGGCGGCGAGGAGCTCGGGCCAGCCGGCTCCGTCGCGCAGGGTGCCCTCGACGGTGGAGACCAGGTGGACCAGGCCGGGGTGCTTCTCGACGGCGCAGAGGTCGGGGACGGTGACGCTGCCGGTCGCGCAGACCCGGCCGAGGTCGTTGCGGACCAGGTCGACGATCATCACGTTCTCGGCGTGGTCCTTGTCGAGGAGGTCGTCCTCGGTGCGGCCGGTGCCCTTGATCGGGCCGGAGGAGACGGTGCGGCCGGTGCGGCGCAGGTAGAGCTCGGGTGAGGCGGTGGCGATCTCGACGCCGTGCACGGGCAGGCGGACGGTGCCGGCGTAGGGGGCGGGGTTGCCGTGGGCGAGGAGGCCGGTGAGGGCGTCGACGTCGCTGAGGTCCGGGTCGGGCAGCGGTGCGGAGAGCACCCGGCAGAGGTTGGCCTGATAGACCTCGCCGGCGGCTATGTGCTCGCGGATGCGGCGGACGCCCGCGGTGTAGGCGGTGCGGTCGAGGGAGCTGTGCCAGCTGCCGGCCTCCGGTCCGCGCCAGCCCGCGCCGGAGGGTGGGGCGGGGGCCGGGCGGACCTGGTCGAAGCGGGCGCAGGTCAGCCGGCCCTCGAAGTCGTGGGCGACGGCCCAGTAGCCGGCGGAGTCCAGGGCGGCCGGGTCCGAGGTGACGTCGCGCAGTCCGGTGGCCAGGCGGCCGCCGAAGCGGGCGAGCGGGGTGCGGGGGTCGGGGTGGCCGGACACGGTTCTCCTGCGCGGTGGTGCTGGGCGGCGGTGCCTGAAGTGTAGGTCGGGGGGCGTGGGCCCGGTCCGGTTCGCGCCCCGCGCACGAGCAGCTGCGTGCGTCACGCGGGTGTGCGCCGGGTGACCTGCGGATGATCGTCCGGGAGCGCCGCAGGTGGCGGCCGGTGGCCGTCCGGGAGCGCTGACGGGACGGCGCTCACCGGCCATCCCCTCGGCATGCTGCGGGAACGGATTTTTAGCTGGCCCGGGAATCCGCTAGAGTTCAACACGTCGCCAGGGAGCGCAGCCGAAGAAAAGCGGTGAAGCCCCCCGGAAGACAGGCGGACGTGGCTCAGTTGGTAGAGCATCACCTTGCCAAGGTGAGGGTCGCGAGTTCGAATCTCGTCGTCCGCTCGATGGAGAACAGTGTAAGATCGTTCTTCATGCGTTGCCTGGTGGAGTGGCCGAGAGGCGAGGCAACGGCCTGCAAAGCCGTGTACACGGGTTCAAATCCCGTCTCCACCTCCAAGAGGTCCCCCGGTTCGACCGGGGGCCTCCCCGCGCGATTAGCTCAGCGGGAGAGCACTACCTTGACACGGTAGGGGTCACTGGTTCAATCCCAGTATCGCGCACGTCGGATCCTCCGGGGTCTGCTGCAGGACCGCCACATCAGGCGCGATTAGCTCAGCGGGAGAGCACTACCTTGACACGGTAGGGGTCACTGGTTCAATCCCAGTATCGCGCACAGTAACGGGCCCTCCGGGGTCTGCTGCAACACCGCCGCACCAGGCGCGATTAGCTCAGCGGGAGAGCACTACCTTGACACGGTAGGGGTCACTGGTTCAATCCCAGTATCGCGCACGTCGGACCCTTCGGGGTCTGCTGCAGGACCGCCACATCAGGCGCGATTAGCTCAGCGGGAGAGCACTACCTTGACACGGTAGGGGTCACTGGTTCAATCCCAGTAT
>NZ_JBHXTL010000249.1:0-5797 GCF_042677365.1 Kitasatospora sp. NPDC127116 | reverse complement strand
GGTGTCGGCGGGGGTGCGGCCGCGGGAGAGGGCGTGGCCGGCGAGGGTGGTGAGGTGCATGGGAGTTGGTGCTTTCAGGCGGTGACGAGGGCGGGGCCGGGGGCGGGGGCGATG
This sequence comes from Kitasatospora sp. NPDC127116, assembly GCF_042677365.1. Lineage (NCBI taxonomy): Bacteria > Bacillati > Actinomycetota > Actinomycetes > Kitasatosporales > Streptomycetaceae > Kitasatospora > Kitasatospora sp. NPDC127116. The sequence continues at coordinate 5,683 of NZ_JBHXTL010000249.1, read as the reverse complement.
TGGGCCCAGACGTACTTGCCGATGCCGCCGGGGCGGTTGGCGCTGCCCCAGCGTTCGGCGAGTTCGTTGACGAGGAGCAGTCCGCGCCCGTGCTCGTCGTCAGGAGTTGGGGTGTGGAGGGTGGGGTGGTCGGTGCCGGCGTCGTGGACTTCCAGCCGCAGACGGGAGCCGGTGACGGTGAAGCGGACCTCGATGTGACAGTCGTCGGGGGCGTCGGAGTGCTGGACGGCGTTGGCGAACAACTCGCCGAGCAACAGCTCGGCGGTGTCCGAGTACCGGTCTCCGGCGGGGAGGGCGGAGAGGTAGGCCCGGAGCAAGTACCGGGCCAGCGGCGTGGACTCGGTACGGGAGTCGAGGCGCGCGACGAACATGCGGGGGCGACGGTGCGTTTTGAGCATGGGGGTACCTCGGAGGGGGCGGAGGGGGGAGTGCGACAAGAGCGCACGCATTCACGCTGCGCATGCAGATGATTGCGTTCCGGTATCAATGATCGGCCCGTGGGAGTACGGTGACGCCCATATCCACGTGTTGAGCACGTGACGCACAGCTGGGAGCAGTGATGGCACACCGGAAGATCAAGCGCGGACCGACGGCGAGCTCCGCGATCATGTTCGGCGAAGAGGTCCGCTACGCGCGCGAGTTGGCGTGCCTCACCCAGGAGGAGCTGGGCAAGCTGCTCCATCTCGACCGGACGGTGATCTCGCGGACGGAGAGCGGGCGGCGGAAGCCCTCGGTCGAGGAGGTCGAGGAGCTCGGGCAACTGCTGAACACCGGCGACCTGCTCATGCGCCTGTACGGGCGGGTCGACTGGAACGCCTCGATCGAGCACCCGGATTGGTTCCAGGACTACGCGGACCAGGAGTCCATCGCCATCGGGCTGCGCGCGTACCAGGACAGCATGATGTACGGCCTGCTGCAGTGCAGAACGTATGCGCAGGCGCTGTTCGCCAGTGGCATTGCGGCTGGCAAGCCGGAGGAAATTGAGGAGCTGACCAGGGCCCGACTCAGTCGGCAGAGTCGCTTTCTCGAACCTGATGGGCCGTTGCTGCTCGTCATTCTCGACGAGAGCGCGATCCGAACGGTCGTGGGTGGACCGGATGTGATGAGAAGCCAGATGGAACACCTGCTGCGAGTGGCGCAGCTCCCGAACATCGTCCTTCAGGTGGCGCCGTTCTCGGCCCGTCGAGTCGTCTTCAACGCGGCTATGGTGTTGCTGGAGCTGCCGGATGGGCGGCGCTCGGTGTACTCGGAGAGCCTCGATCGGGGGCACCTGAGCGACGATTCCGACGTCGTGGCCAAGCACCAGCGTCGCTATGATCAGCTCCGCGCCGAATGTCTGTCAGAGTTCGACTCGCTTCGGTTGATTGCCGAAGCGCTGGAGGGTTTCAAGGATGATGAGCAACGAGCTCGCCGCGACCGCTTGGCGGAAGAGCAGCTACAGCGGCGACAACGGCGGCAACTGCATCGAGGTAGCCCCCGGATTCCCCGGCCTCGTTCCGGTGCGTGACTCCAAGGACCCGCAGGGCCCGGCCCTCGTCTTCTCCGACTCCTCGTGGGGCTCGTTCATCGACGCCGTCCGGGCCGGCGAGTTGCCGATCGAGGGCTGATCCACCCCTCCACACCCCTCGGGGCGGGGCGCCGACCGGTGCCCCGCCCCGCTGCGTCTCCTGCCCCGGCTACTTCGCTTTCGCCCGGTAGGCCCGCTTCTTCACCAGTGCGCCGCAGGTCTTCATCGAGCACCAGCGCCTCGCTCCCGCCCGGGACGTGTCCACGAACGGCGTTCCGCAGTCCGGGTTTCCGCAGATGCGGACGCGTGTCCGCTGCTCCGATCCGCAGAGTTCGATCAGGTCCCGCGCGACCATCGACAGCACCGCCGCCACGCCGTCCCCGTCCCAGCGCACGGACTCCGCATCCGCCGAGAGCGCGGGCACCGAAGTCGGTTCTGCCGCTGCCCTGTTGATCACCGCGACGTCCTCGTGATCAGCCACCGTCCCCTCCGCCAGTGCGACGCCGATCCGCTGGATCGCCTCGCGCAGCCGCCGCGCTCCCTCCAGTTCGGCCTCACCGCAGCTCGGCGCCACCGTCGTGCAGCCGCTCTCCACGCCCCACCGGCTCAGGTCCTCCGGCCCGGCGAGCCGTTCCACCTGCACGTCCTTGCCGCGGTCGGCCAGTGTGCCGGCGAAGGCGAAGCACAGTCGTGCGTCGTCGAACCGGAAGTCGGTCCTGGCGCGCTGGCGCCCTTCTCGTCGGCCGTCCCCATCGCTCATGTCCACCACTCTATGCGGTTGACACGACTCCTCGCCTCCGCATAGCTTCCAAGTCCACCGCTTCAACCGGTGGACATTTACCAAGGAGGTCGCGTCCATGCGCGCCGCAGTCATCGAAGAACTCCACAAGCCCCTCGTCATGCGCGAGGTGCCCGACCCCGTCTGCCCGCCGGACGGCGCGATCGTGCGCGTCGGCGCCAACGGCATCTGCCGCACCGACTGGGCCCTGTGGGCCGGGGACTTCTGGACCGGCGGGCCGCAGGTCCAGCCCCCGTTCGTGCTCGGCCACGAGTTCGCCGGCACCGTCGTGGAGGTCGGCCGGGACGTCCGCGACTGGCGGGACGGCGACCGCGTCATCTTCCCGATGAACCCCGGCGAGGGCTCCTGCGAGATGTGCCGCAGCGGCAACCAGCACGTGTGCGAGCACGTGGACTCCCTCGTGCCCGGGGTGTCCTACTGGGGCGCCTTCGCCGAGTACGTCATGGTCCGCTTCGCCGACGTCAACCTGGTCCGGGTCCCCGACACCGTCGGCTTCGTCGATGTCGCCGCCCTCGCCTGCCGCTACATGACCGCCTTCCACGGCGTCGTCGACCAGGCGCGGGTGCGCGGCGGCGAATGGGTCGCGGTGTACGGGGCCGGCGGCGGCATGGGGCTGTCCACGGTGGAGATCGCCGCGGCCACCGGCGCCAACGTCATCGCGATCGACATCTCCGACGAGAAGCTGGACGCCGCGCGCGCCCTCGGCGCCGTCCACACCGTCAACGCGGCCGTGGACGAGCCGACCGAGGCCGTCAAGACCCTCACCCGGGGCGGCGCCCACGTGTCCGTCGACGCCGTCGGGATCGCCGAGGCCTGCCGGAACTCCGTCCTCTCCCTGCGCACCCGCGGCCGCCACCTCCAACTCGGGCACACCACCGGCGCCGAGCGGGGCGACGTCCCGCTGCCGATCGACGTCATGATGGTCAAGGAGCTGGAGATCCTCGGTGCCTTCGGCATGCAGGGGCAGCGGTTCGGCACGATGCTCAACATGATCGAGGCCGGCCGCCTCAACCCCGGCAGGATCGTCACCCGCACCGTCGGCCTCCACGAGGCGGGCTCGGTGCTGGAGTCCCTGGAGACGTACGGGCCGACCGGTGTGGTCGTCATCGACGAGTTCCGGGGCTGAGCGGCCATGGCAACGGACACCACCGGGCCCGCCCCCCGCCTGCTGATGGACCCGGAACTGCGCCGGGCCCTCGACGCCGTCCCGATGACCCCCCACGGCGCCTTCGACCTCACCGACATCGCCGCGACCCGCGAGACCCTCCGCTCCTTCGCCGCGGCCGGCGCCGCCGCCACGCCCGACGAGCCGTCCGTCACGGTGGAGGAACACCGCGCTGTTCGGCCGGACGGCGGCCCGGACGTGCCGGTCCGCCTGCTGCGGCCCACCACCGCCACCGGCCCGCTGCCGGTGCTGCTCTGGTTCCACGGCGGCGGGCAGGTGCTCGGCTTCGCCGCCCAGGACGACCCCTGGCTCAAGCAGCTGGCCGCGCGGCTCGGCTGCGCCGTCGCCGCCGTCGACTACCGGCTCGCCCCCGAGACCCCCGCCCCCGGCGCCGCCGAGGACGGCTACACCGCCCACCGGTGGCTCGTCCGCGAAGCGCCCGCGCTCGGCCTGGACGGCGCCCGGATCGGCATCGCCGGCCAGAGCGGTGGCGGAGGGGTCGCGGCGGCCACCGCCCTGCTGGTCCGCGACCGCGGCGGCCCGGCGCCGCTGTTCCAGGCGCTGATGTACCCCATGCTCGACGACCGCGACCGGACCGCGTCCAGCCGCGAGATCACCGACATCGGCATCTGGGACCGCGCCACCAACCGCCTCGCCTGGCAGGCGGTCCTCGGCGACCGCGCCGGAACCGACGACGTCTGCCCGTACGCCGCCCCCGCCCGCGCGGAGGACCTCGCCGGGCTGCCGCCCGCCTTCATCGCGGTCGGCGAACTGGACTGCTTCCGCGACGAGGACCTCGACTACGCCATGCGCCTGCGCGCCCACGGCGTCCCGGTCGAACTCCACCTGTACCCCGGCGCGTACCACGCCTTCGACCTGTTCGCCCCCGAGTCGCAGCTCGCGGAGAGCTTCCAGCGGACCTGGACCGGCTACCTCGCCCGCCACCTCCGGGCCCCGAGGCCGTAGCCAGCCCCGGCCGCCGCCCCGCACCCCCGCGTGCGGGGCGGCTCCCGCCCGTTCGCCCCGGGGTGGTCGGAGGCACCCCACCAGATGGTCTATAGTTTTCCTCATCACCCAGATGCGCGGGTGGCGGAATAGGCAGACGCGCTGGATTCAGGTTCCAGTGCCCGAAAGGGCGTGGGGGTTCAACTCCCCCCTCGCGCACAGCGAACGGCCGGTTGATCTTCGGATCGACCGGCCGTTTTGTCGTCCGGAGGCGTAAGTGGTGGACAGGGCGATGGGCGACCGGATCCGAGGAGTCGAACTCGGGCTCGGCCTGATCGGCATCGGCCGTCCCTGGCCCGCCCCGGACTCCGCGGTCCGTCCCCCCGAACAGGCCCGGGCCCTGCTGGACCGGGCGATCGACCTGGGCATCCGCTTCTTCGACACGGCCGCCGCGTACGGCCGGAGCGAGGCGGTGCTCGGCGAGTACCTCGCGGACCTGCCCGCCGGCCGACGCGACGACCTGGTGATCGCCACCAAGTGCGGCGAGACCTGGCCGGCCCCGGAGGGTGCCCGTCCGGACCACTCGCCCGGAGCCCTGGAGACGAGCTTCGAACGGTCCCGCCAGCTGCTGGGGCGCGTCGACCTCCTGCAACTCCACAAGTGCGCGGTCGAGGACCTGCGGGACGAGCGCCTCCTCGCCTGGTTCGAGGGCCTGCGGGCCTCCGGGGAGGTGGGAGCGGTCGGCGTCAGCGTCTCCTCCGAGGAGGCCCTGCGGGCGGCGCTCGCCGTCGACGTCTTCGACACCGTCCAGTTCCCGGCGAACCCCGCCAACGCCGGCTTCGCCGCCGCGTACGGCGAGGCCGGGCGTTCGCACCTGCCCCTGCTCAACCGGCCGATGGCGTCCGGTGCGCTCGCCGGCGCCGGCAACCCCTTCGCCTTCCACACGGCGGCCTTCCGGCGCGCGGTCGTCCTGACCGGCACCACGCAGGTCGGCCATCTTGAGGCGAACGCCACGGCATTCGCCTCGGCGGTGGCCGCGGCGACCGCAGCGGCTGCGGTGGCCGCGAACCAGGATCGGCACCGGCGCCCCGGCCCTCCTTCGGGCCCTCGACTTCCTTAGCCCACAGGCGAGTTCGTCCGGATGGAACCGGGTCGCGGCGGCCCGGCCGGGGAGAACAGCTGAACGGCCGGGGGGGCCGGCCCGGCGGACCCCCGCTTCGAGTTAACCTGGGCGGCTCATACCCCCCGGGCGGAGCCCACCCCCCCC
>NZ_JBHXTL010000248.1:0-5877 GCF_042677365.1 Kitasatospora sp. NPDC127116 | reverse complement strand
GCCCCTATACCGCGGCGCCCCCCGGCCGCGCGCCCGGGGAGGGCGAACGGCCGGGGGCCGCGGGAACCGCGCCGCCGGGGCGGCAGCCGGTCCTAGTACCAGTTGTGGGCCTGCCAGAACGACCACGCGCCACAGGGGCTGCCGTAGCGGGAGTTCATGTAGCCGACGCCCCACTTGATCTGGGTGGCCGGGTTGGTGCGCCAGTCGGCACCGGCCGAGGCCATCTTGGTGCCGGGCAGCGCCTGGACCAGACCGTACGCGCCGGAGCTCTTGTTGGTCGCGGTGTAGTCCCAGCCGCTCTCGCGCTTCACGATCTGGCTGAAGCACTGGAACTGCGCGTCGTTGCCGACGATCTGCCGGGCCAGGTCCTGGACCGAGCCGGGGCTGACCGAGACGGGCGGAGCGCTGTCCTCGACCGCGGTCATCGCGGAACGGGACTTGGACCGGTTCGCGGCGGCCTCGTCGGCCTTGCGCTTGTCGTCCGCGGCCTTGGCGGCCTTCTCCGCGTCGGCCTTGGCCTGGGCATCGGCCTTCGCCTGGGCGTCCGCGGCGGCCTGCTGGCGCGCGGCCTCCTCGGCGGCCTTCTGCTCCGCGGCGGCCTTGGCGGCGGCGTCGGCGGAGGCCTGCTGGGCGGATGCCTGCTGGCCGATGTTGTCACTGATGGTCTGCGCCTGGGCGCCAGAGGGGACTTCGGCAAGCAGGGTCGCGCCGGCGACGTCGACCGTCTGCGTGGTCTTGCCCTCGCTGCCCGAGGCCATACCCACGACGGCACCGACAGCGGTGACGGCGGTGGCGGAGGCCACAGCAACTCCCCGGACCGAGATCCGAGTCACATGGTTTCCTTCCAGCATCGCCCACGCGTGACCGTACGGGCGCAACATGCCCCTTGGCACGGACCTCCGCACAGTGCTCTGGTCACGGGAGGTGCTGGCCCGGCGTCCGGCCGAGGTGACCGGGCGTTGAAATCGGGCGGCGTACGGCTCAACGGTGTTCAATTGTGTGTCCACCGACCGGAGTTGGCGAACCTTCCCGGGCCTGACTCCCGGAGTCCGGAAGCCCTGCCGCGCCGTACGCGGGGCCTGACAGAACCCTCACCATGCCGCACCGGGCACGGTCGACGCAATTCCCCTTCGCGTGGCGCATGTCACATTCACCGTACGGCGGTTTCCCGGACGGAAAGCACTCGATGTGATGAAACGGGCGGAGCCCGCTCCGTCAGGAGCGGGCTCCAGGTCATGAGTTGACCATATTGTCCCACTATGCCCCGATCAGGGGCGGATCACGGGTGGATGTCCTCCAGCATCTCCGTGACCAGCGCCGCGATCGGCGAACGCTCCGAGCGGGTGAGCGTGATGTGGGCGAAGAGCGGATGACCCTTCAGCTTCTCCACCACCGCCACCACGCCGTCGTAGCGGCCCACCCGGAGGTTGTCCCGCTGCGCCACGTCGTGGGTGAGCACCACCCGCGAGCCCTGGCCGATCCGGGACAGCACCGTCAGCAGGACGTTCCGCTCCAGCGACTGCGCCTCGTCCACGATCACGAAGGCGTCGTGCAGCGAGCGCCCCCGGATGTGGGTCAGCGGCAGCACCTCCAGCATCCCGCGGGAGATGACCTCCTCGATCACGTCCGGGGTGGTGACGGCGGAGAGGGTGTCGAAGACCGCCTGCGCCCAGGGGCCCATCTTCTCCGCCTCGGAACCGGGCAGGTAGCCCAGCTCCTGGCCGCCGACCGCGTACAGCGGCCGGAAGACCATCACCTTGCGGTGCTGCCTCCGCTCCAGCACCGCTTCCAGCCCCGCGCACAGCGCCAGCGCCGACTTCCCGGTGCCGGCCCGGCCGCCCATCGACACGATCCCGATCTCCGGGTCGAGCAGCAGGTCCAGCGCCACCCGCTGCTCGGCGCTGCGCCCGCGCAGCCCGAACGCCTCGCGCTCCCCGCGCACCAGCCGCACCCGGCCGTCGCCGGTGACCCGGCCGAGCGCCCGGCCGCGCTCCGAGGTCAGCACCAGTCCGGTGTGGACGGGCAGCTCGGTGGCGCCGTCGACGTCCACCCCCGCGTCGTGGCCGGCCGAGAACAGCGCGTCCACCTGGTCCGCCGGGACGTGCAGCTCGGACATGCCCGTCCAGCCCGAGGTGATCGCCAGCTCGGCCCGGTACTCCTCGGCGAGCAGGCCCACCGAGCTGGCCTTGATCCGCAGCGGCAGGTCCTTGGACACGACGGTCACGTCGTAGCCCTCGGCCTGGAGGTTGCGGGCGACCGCGAGGATCCGGGTGTCCGCCTCACCGCCGGCCCGGTAGCCGGCCGGCAGTATCGACACGTCGGAGTGGTTGAGCTCGACCCGGATGGTGCCGCCGAGCTCGCCGACCGGGATCGGCTCGTCGAGCCGGCCGTGGCGGATCCGGTAGTCGTCGAGCAGCCGCAGCGCCTGGCGGGCGAAGTAGCCCAGCTCCGGGTGGTGTCGCTTGGCCTCCAGCTCGGTGACGACCACCACCGGGAGGACGACCTCGTGCTCCTCGAAGCGGGTCATGGCGAGCGGGTCCGCCAGGAGCACGCTCGTGTCGAGAACGTACGTGCGCCGGTCTGGTGTCCGGCGGCTCTTCGAACTGACCACTAGGCCTCCAGAGCGGATGACCCTGCGTCATCCGCGGCATGCCGGCCCCCGCTGCCCCGGTGGCCTCGGGACCGGACTGACTGGAGTATTCCCAGGCGGGGAGCGGTGCATTCGCGCCCCCGGAGAACTGACGGATCATTGCCGGTGAACGTTTGGCCTCGCGCCGGCACCGGGTAGGCCAGGCCTACGGCGGTCATTTCCTCCGGACGGGCCGGTGGCCGGGGCCGCCGTGCCGGGGTTACAGCCCCAGCCGCCGGTGGCGCTGCTCGTACGCGCGCAGCGCGCGCAGGAAGTCGACCTTGCGGAAGGCCGGCCAGTACGCCTCGCAGAAGTAGAACTCGCTGTGCGCGCTCTGCCAGAGCAGGAAGCCGGACAGCCGCTGCTCGCCCGAGGTGCGGATGATCAGGTCCGGGTCGGGCTGGTTGCGGGTGTACAGGTGCTCGGCGATGTGCTCGACGGTCAGGACCTCCGCCAGCTCCTCGATCGAGGTGCCGCGCCCGGCCTGCTCCTGGAGCAGCGAGCGGACGGCGTCGGCGATCTCGTGCCGACCGCCGTAGCCGACCGCGACGTTGACCGTTATGCCGTCGATGTCGGCGGTCTGGTCGGCGGCCCGCTTGAGCACGTCGGCGGTGTGCTGCGGCAGCAGGTCCAGCGCGCCGACCGGGTTGACCCGCCAGCGGCGGGCGGCGGCCAGGCCGGTGACGGCGTCCTCGATGATGCCGAGCAGCGGAACGAGCTCGTCGGCCGGGCGGTCCAGGTTGTCGGTGGAGAGCATCCAGAGGGTGACGACCTTGACGTGGGTCTCGTCGCACCAGCCGAGGAACTCGCTGATCTTGTCGGCGCCGCGCTGGTGGCCGTAAGCGGTGGAGCCGCCGGCCGCCTTGGCCCAGCGGCGGTTGCCGTCCAGGATCACGCCGATGTGGCGCGGGGTGCTCGCGAGGTGGACCTCGACCCGTCGACCGTAGAGCCCGTACATCCCGCCGAGCAGGGTGCGCAGCCCCGGCGTCCGTTCGGCGACATCGCGCAGACCCATCTTTCCCGGCCCCTCCGTGCTCGTTGCAACTGGTGCGTCTCCGCCCCGGGCGCAGCCTACTCCGGCGCGCAGGTGCACAGTAAAGCCGCAGGTAGCGGTCTGGTCACGGTCCTGTACGAAGTCTGTCCCGACGGGCGTGTCGGGGGTCGTCCGGGCGGGCCGCGGGGCCGCTGCGGGGCTCCCGGGGCGCGGACACGGAACGGTCTCCGAATCCTTAACGGAACCGTAAGCCGTTCTTCCGATGCTTGACGACCAGCAATGGTCTAGTCCAGCTTTTGATCCGGGACGGAACGATCCTCCGGCTCCGCCCCGCAGGCTCACTTCGGACCTCCCCTCCCCCACACGCGGCCGCCGCGCCCCCCACCGCGGCGGCCGCTCCTCCCCCAGGAGCGTCGCCCCATGGCCCGTACGCTGAACCAGCCCTCGCACAAGCGCCGGCGCAGCCCCCTCCCGGCCGTCGCGGCCGGCGCCACCGCCCTCGCCCTGGCCGGCGGCGGCCTCGCCCTCTTCGCCGGCGGCGCCAGCGCGGCGGTCGGCAACCTGGTCGACAACGGCGGCTTCGACGGCGGGCTCGGGGGCTGGACCTGCACCGGCGCCGCGACCACGGTCTCCTCCCCGGTCCACTCCGGCACCGGCGCGCTCCAGGCGACCCCGGGCGCCGGTGACACCGCCGAGTGCACCCAGACCATCAGCGTGCTGCCCAACACCAGCTACACCCTGAGCGCGTGGGTCCAGGGCCCGTACGTCTACCTCGGTGCGCGCGGCACCGGCGGCACCGACCCGTCCGCCTGGTCGAACCAGAACAGCTGGAACCAGCTGTCCAGCACCTTCACCACCGGGGCGAACGCCACCAGCGTCACCGTCTACCTGCACGGCTGGTACGGCCAGAGCGCCTACCTGGCCGACGACGTCGCGCTGATCGGCCCCGGCGGCACCGGCACCCCGTCGCCGACCGCGACCCCCACCCCCACCGCGACGCCCACGGCCACCGCCTCCCCCACGGCCACCGCGACGCCCACCCGGACCGCGACCCCGACGCCCACCCAGACCCCGACGCCCACTCAGACCGCGACGGCGACCCCCACCGCCACCCCGACCAGCACCACCCCGCCGGTCACCGGCCTGCCCGCCCACGTGGTCACCGGCTACTGGCAGAACTTCGACAACAACTCGACCGTGCAGCGGCTGAGCGACGTCCAGAGCGCGTACGACATCATCGCGGTGTCCTTCGCCGACGCCGTGCCGACCAGGACCGGCGCGATCAGCTTCACCCTGGACCCGGGCCTGTCCAAGGCGCTCGGCGGCTACACCGACGCCCAGTTCCGCGCCGACATCAAGGCCAAGCAGGCGGCCGGCAAGAAGGTCGTCCTCTCCATCGGCGGCCAGAACGGCGCGATCACCGTCGGGGACGCCACCGCCGGCGCCAACTTCGTCAACAGCGCCTACGCGATCATCAAGGACTACGGCTTCGACGGCATCGACGTCGACCTGGAGAACGGCGTCCAGGCCGGCCCGCTCGGCGACGCGCTGCACTCCCTGCAGGCCAAGGTCGGCCCCGGCTTCGTCCTGACCATGGCCCCCGAGACCATCGGGATGTACAACACCTCCGGCGCCTACTTCCAGCTGGCGCTGAAGACCAAGGACATCCTCACCGTCGTCAACACCCAGTTCTACAACTCGGGCGGCATGAACGGCTGCGACGGCAAGGTCTACAACCAGGGCACCATCGACTTCATCACCTCGCAGGTCTGCACCCAGATCCAGGGCGGCCTGCGGCCGGACCAGGTGGGCATCGGCGTCCCGGCCTCCACCCGGGCCGCGGGCGGCGGCTACGTCGCGCCGACCGTGGTCAACAACGCGCTGGACTGCCTGGCCACCGGTAACAACTGCGGCAGCTTCGTGCCGCCGGCCAAGTGGCCGACCATCCGCGGCGCGATGACCTGGTCGACCAACTGGGACGTCAACAACGGCAACGCGTTCTCCAACGCGGTCGGCCCGTTCGTCCACAAGATGCCGTAACGGCACCCGGCCGCGGCTGCCACGGGCCGCGGCCACCCGAACTCCACTCCCCCGACGCGCCGCTCCTTGAGGGTGGGGCCTGCGCGTCGGCGGCGGGGCCCGTCGCACCGCCCGGGGCGGCGGGGCCTTGCCTTCCCCTCCCCATCAAGGCGGTCGAAGGCACGGCGGCGGGGGGGGGCCCCCGCGCCGCCCCCCCGGGGGAGGCGCCGGGCGC
>NZ_JBHXTL010000247.1:0-6028 GCF_042677365.1 Kitasatospora sp. NPDC127116 | reverse complement strand
GCTCGCTCGCCCAGGGGTCCATCCCGGACGCCCGGGCGCGCTCGCGCTGGTCGAGCAGCTGCCACAGCTCCCCGGCCGGAGCGGCCGGTTGACGCGTGTCGATCAGCCAGAGGTCGATCGCCGTCACGGCAGGGTCAGCGTGCTCAGCACCCCGAGCCGGCGGTCGAACCCGGCCAGCAGCGCGGGCCGGCCTGCCGCCCGCCACTGCGGCAGGTGTTCGGCCAGCTCCGCCCAGAGTCCGGTGAACGGCTGGGCCGACGGGGGCTCCGGCGGGCCGAGGCCGGGACCGAGCAGCAGTGCCGCCTCGGGCCCGAGTTCCCCGGCCGCGGCCCGGACCGACTCGGCCGGGGAGGCCGCGCCCCTGGTCTGCCGGACGGCCAGGCCCTCGCCGGGGGCCTCCTCGCAGACCAGCACCACCACCGCGTGCCGCTCCGGCAGCGGCACCGGTCCGGGCGGCTCGTAGTGCAGCGCGGTCTGTTCGGCCAGCACCACCACGGCCCGGCGGCAGCCGCCGGTGCGCTGGTGGCCGGCGGCCAGCCGCAGTGCGGTGAAGGCCGCCGCGCCGCCCTGGTCGCAGACCGCGAAGGCGAGCGGGCCGCCCGGGACGGACCGGCTGAGCGCCAGCGAGGACGGCGCGCCGGGCCGCACGTCCGGGGTGTCGAAGGCCAGGATCAGCAGGTCGGCCGGCTCGTCCTCGGCGAGCGCCTCGCGGAGCACTCCGGCGGCCAGTTCCTCGTAGGAGTGGCCGACGCCCTCGCCGAGCAGGTCCTCGCGCAGCGGCAGGCCGTAGGGGCGGACGAGGTCGGAGACGAAGACCCGCAGGTCCGGGTCGAGCGAGGTCTCCGAGCGGCCGTCGAACCGGCGGGCCAGCGCCCGGGTGATCCGCAGACCGGTGGGACCGGGGGCCACCCGGTCAGTCCTCGGGGATGACGTGCCCGGCGACGTAGTCGGCCAGCCTGGTGACCGACCGCAGGTCGTCCTCGGTGATCTGCTCGACGTCCACCTGGATGTCGAGCGACTCCTCCAGCTCCAGGATCAGCTCGATGGTGCCGGCCGAGGTGAGGCCGAGGTCGTCGAAGAGGCAGGCGTCCTGCGGGATCTCGGGCAGTTCGCGCTTGAGGACGCGCGGCAGGAGCTCGCCGATGCCGTGCAGGATGCGCTCGCGCAGTTCGGGGTCGGTGGTCTGGACCGCGGCTTCTGACATGGGTGTCCCGTCCCGTCGTACGTGGGATGTGTGCTCCGGGGCTTGCAGGCGCCCCGGGGCTCTGGGTGGTGTGGGAATCCGGCGTCACCGTGCGGACGGCGGCCGGCGGATTCGGCGGCATCGGCGGCCGGTGGCCGGCGGACCGTCAGTACCGCATCGCCATCGCGGAGAAGGTCGCTCCGACACCGGCGGCGGCGATCAGGTAGTGGTCGCCGCGGCGGAGCAGCCCCCGCGTGGTGGCGGTGTGGAGATTGATGAGGCTGTCCGAGGCGAAACTGTGCCCGACCGACCGCACGTTGTCCAGCACGACTTTCTCGACCGGATAGCCGATCCGGCGCGCGATCATCCGCCAGGACGCCTGGTTGACGTTGTGCGGCAGGATCGCGGCCAGGTCGGAGAGGTCCAGACCGGCCTGGTCCAGGGCGGCCTCGATCGCCTCCACCATCACGTTCGGGTACTCGCGCTGGTAGCGGGCGAGCAGGTCCGGGTCCTCGGCCAGCCGGCCGTCGAACTCCGGGCGCTGGCGCACCACGAAGGAGAGCATCCGGTGGCGCTCGCCACCGGCGCTGACCAGGCAGGCGGCGGCGCCCTCGGCGAAGATGCCGGTCTCGGGCACCACCTGGGCGTCCCTGGTGAAGGTCTTCTCGCCGGTCAGCACCAGGGCGAGCGCCGCCGGGTCGGGTTCGTCCGCGAGCAGCCTGCCGGCCAGGTCGATGGCCAGCAGGCCCACCGCGCAGGCGTGGTGGGTCACCGTGAAGGCGTTGGCGTGCGCCAGTCCACGGGCGTCGAGCAGGTCGTGCAGCGGGTTGAGCGGATGGGGCACCGCCACCGGCATGCTGCGGGCGTGGATCACGAAGCGGATGTCGGGTTCGCGTCCACGCAGCTCCGGCAGGTTGTCCAGGGCGGCGTCGAGCAGGTCGGGCAGCGTCCCGGTCGGATCCAGACGCAGCTGGTCCAGGCCGTGGAAGCGGCGGAAGAGACGGAGTTGACGTGGGGTCAGGCCGATGAGCTCGCCCACAGCCTCGATGGGAACGGCGTGCGGGGGGAGGTGGACGGCCACTGCCTCCAGTGCGGTCACCCGGGCTAGTATTCCGACGCCCGCCAGGTCGCACAAGTGATCTCGGGCCCCCTCCGTCGCCGCCGCTCCCCGGAAGCCGGTCAACTTCCCCCCGGCGCGGCCGCGTTCACCCCCGTGCCGTCGAGCAGGTGGGAGATCTCTCATGTCGAACCCTGAACCCCCCTACCCCGGAGCCCCGTTGAACCAGGATCTGGTGGCCCTGCTGGTCGAGGTGGCCGGTGCGCCGCCCGGCTGGGCGCGTCACGTCACTCCGGAGGCCCGGCTGGACGGCGACCTGCTGCTGGACGAGGACGAACTCGCCGAACTGGCCGACCGGCTGCGCGGGCGCTTCGGCCCGCAGGCCGACCTGGCCGCGCTGCGCGCCGGGCTCGACCTGGCCGCCCTGGAGGCCCTGACCGTCGCCGACGTCCAGCGACTGCTCCCCGAGGAGGGCGCACGATGACCCGGTTCCTCCTGGTGATGCCGCCGTTGACCGGCCACGTCAACCCGGCCGCCGGCATCGCCGCCGAGTTGACCGCACGCGGCCACCAGGTCGCCTGGACCGGCACCGAATCGGTGCTGCGCCCGCTGCTCGGCCCGCAGGCCCGGGTGCTCGGCACCGGTACCCGGGCGTTCCGGGCCCAGGGCGGGCACGGGCTGGCCGCGTTGCGCTCGCTCTGGGAGGGCTTCATCGTCCCGTACACCAGGTTCACGCTGAAGCCGCTGGACGCCGTCGTGCGGGAGTGGCGGCCGGACGTGCTGCTGGTCGACCAGCACACTCCGGCGGGCGCGCTGGTCGCGCACCGGCACGGTCTGCCGTGGGCGTCCTTCGCGCCCGGGGCGATGGAACTGGGGCGCCCCTACCGGGCGTTGCCGCAGGTCGAGGCCTGGATGACCGGGCTGCTGCGGGGGCTGTGGGAGCGCGCCGGGCTGCCCGCGGAGGAGTACCTGGACCCGCGCTTCTCCCCCGGTCTGGTCCTGGCGACCACCGGTCCGGCCCTGACCGGCTCGACCCCGCCGCTGGAGCACGCGCTCGTCGGGCCGGTGATCCCGGCGCGGCCGCACGATCCGGACTTCCCGTGGGGGCGGCTGCTGCCCGGCCGGCGCCGGGTGCTGGTCACCATGGGGACCCTGGCCGGCGGGCTGGGCGCGGACTTCCTCGCCCGGTCCGTCCGGGCGCTGGAGCTGTGCGGTGACGAGGTGCAGCCGGTGTTCGCCGCGCCGAGCGAGCTGCTGCCCGAACTCCCCTCCCGGGCCGTCGCGGTGGGGCGGGCGCCGGTGCTGGAGCTGATGGCGCGCGGCGAGCTGGACGCGGTGCTCTGCCACGGCGGGATGAACACCGTGGGCGAGGCCCTGGCGCACGGACTGCCGCTGGTCACCGCACCGATCCGGCACGACCAGCCGATCGTGGCCGGCCAGGTGACGGCGGCGGGCGCGGGGCTGCGGGTGCCGTTCGCGCGCGTCACCTCGGTGCGGCTGGCGGACGCGCTGCGGGCCGTCCTCGACTCCACGGCCCACCGGGAGCGGGCGGTTCAGGTCGGGAGCCGACTGCTCGCCGGGGGCGGTGCGGTGGCCGCGGCGGACCGGCTGGAGGTGCTCGGCCGAGCGGGCCGGACCGGGCTCGTCCCACCCCCGGACCGCCCCCGATCCACCCCCGGAACCGCCCCGACCCGGCCCGGAACCGCCCCGACCCGACCCGGAACCGCCACCCCTTAGCAGACCGGCCGAGGGTACGTCCATTGGTCTAGGCCATTGTTTCCGGGGCGGGGTTCGCCCTAGGGTGTCGCAGCGGCACCGCCCTCCGCAGGTGCCGAGCCCCGCCTTTCCAGGTGCCGTGGCAGCCCATCCCCGCACGGGAGTTCCGGTTGATCGAGACCGCGGGACTGCGCAAGTCCTACCGCAAGAAGACCTCCCGCCGCAGCGGCGAGAACCCCACCGTCGACGCCGTCCGCGGCATCGACCTGTCGGTCGCCGCCGGCGAGATCTACGGCTTCCTCGGCCCCAACGGCGCGGGGAAGACCACCACCCTGCGCATGCTGGCCACCCTGATCCGCCCGGACGGAGGACGGGCCACCATCGCCGGGGCCGACCTGTTCACCGACCCCGCCGGGGTCCGCCGCCGGATCGGCTACGTCGCCCAGGGCGGCGGCACCACCGACCACGTCAGCGGCCGCGAGGAGCTGGTCCTCCAGGCCCGGATGTACGGCGCGGCCAAGGCGCAGGCCGTCCAGGCCGCCGCGGACGCGCTCAAGGCCTTCGACCTGGCCGATTTCGGCGACCGCCCGTGCGCCACCTACTCCGGCGGCCAGCGCCGCCGGGTGGACATCGCGCTCGGGGTGATCCACCAGCCCCGGGTGCTGTTCCTGGACGAGCCCACGGTCGGACTGGACCCGGCCAGCCGGGCGCACGTCTGGGAGGAGATCCGCCGGCTGCGCACCGAGGGCATGACGGTGGTCGTCACCACCCACTACCTGGACGAGGCCGACGCGCTCTGCGACCGGGTCGCCATCGTCGACCACGGCCGGGTCGTGGCCGAGGGCACCCCCGAGGCGCTCAAGCGCGAGATCTCCGGCGACGTCGTCCTGGTCGGGCTGGACGCCGCGGACGCCGCGGACGCCGCGGACGCCGCCTTCGAGCGGGCCGCCGAGGTGCTGCGCGCGCAGCCGTACCTGCACCGGCTGGAGCAGAACGGCGACGAGGGGCTGCGGCTGTACCTGGAGGACGGCGCCGCCGCCATTCCCCGGCTGCTGCGCGCCCTGGACGCGGCGGGCGTGACGCCCGGCACCGTGCAGCTCCAACGGCCCAGCCTGGACGACGTGTTCCTGGCCCGCACCGGCCGCTCGCTGCAGCAGTCCTGACCCCGTACCGCCCGGACCCGCACAACCCCCTGGGGAGACCGTGAAGCTCGCCCGCGACACCTGGCTGGTCTTCCAGCGCCAGCTGCTGCTCATGATCCGCACCCCGATCTGGATCGCCGTCGGCATCATCCAGCCCGTGTTCTACCTCCTGCTGTTCGCCCCGCTGCTGAAGAAGGTGCTCACCCCGCAGGGCGCCGGCAGCTACGCCGACGCCTACCAGGTGTACGTGCCGGGCCTGTTGGCGGTGCTGTGCATCTTCGGCGGACTGTTCACCGGCTTCAGCCTGCTCGGCGAGCTCAGGGCCGGCATCATCGAGCGCTCCCGGGTGACCCCGGTGAGCCGGCTGGCGCTGCTGCTGGGACGGGCTCTGCGGGAGATGGTGGCGCTGCTGGTGCAGGCCGTCCTGATCACCCTGATCGCGCTGCCGTTCGGGCTGCGGGTGAACCCGCTGAACCTGCTGCTCGCCTACCTGCTGCTGGGCCTGCTGGCGCTGATGACCTCGGCGATCTCCTACGGCATCGCGCTGATGGTGCCGACCGACGCGGCGATGTCGCCGGTGGTCAACACCATCGCGCAGCCGATCGCGCTGCTGTCGGGGGTGCTGCTGCCGCTCACCCTGGCACCCGGGTGGCTGCAGCAGGCGGCCAGGTGGAACCCCTTCTACTGGGCCGTGGAGGGCATGCGCGCGCTGTTCTCCGGGCACGCCGGGGACAGCGTGGTGTGGCAGGGACTGCTGGTGGTCGTCGTGATGACCGTCCTGGCGGTGTACTGGTCGGCCCGGCTGTTCTCCACCCGGGTGCGCTGACCGGCGAACGGCGGAGGGGGGCCGCGCACCACCAGCCGGGGCCCCCCCCCCGGGCCCGCCCCCCCCCGGGCCCGCCGGGGGGAACTGCGGAACCAAGGCCCGGA
>NZ_JBHXTL010000246.1:0-6129 GCF_042677365.1 Kitasatospora sp. NPDC127116 | reverse complement strand
GGGAAGTCGGACCGGCCGACTTCCCGTGCAGCGGGTGGGCTCCGTGGGCCACGCCGCCGTCAGGAGCGCCGGCGACCGTTCCGGCGGGCGAGACGGAACACGGCGGCACCGACGCCCACGCAGAGCAGGGCACTCGCCAGGAGGGCCGGTGTGCTGCTCCCGGTCTCGGGAAGCTGGCCCCCACCGTGGCCGGGCACCGGACCGGGCGAGTGGTGGTGGCTCGGGCCCCCCGTGGGCGACGGGCCGCCGGACGCCGTGTGGCTCGGGCCGGTGGTCGGGGACTGCGAGTGGGTGGGAGAAACCGTCGGGGACGGCGAGTGGGTGGGAGTAGCCGTCGGGGACGGCGAGTGGGTGGGAGAGGAGGTCGCGGTGGAGGACGGGGACGGGGACGGCGAGGGGGTGGCGCAGGCGACCTCCTCGATCACGACCTGCCCGTTGCCGCTGCGCGCTCCGGTGGTGAAGGTCGCGGAGGCCGGACCGAGGCTGGAGCCGCCGCCTCCCCCGCCGCCGTCGAGCGTGCCCTCCGTGGAGGAGCCGCCCGCGCCGCCCCCGTGGGCCCCGCCGCCGCCTCCGCCGCCGGTCCCCATGTGGGGGTCGCCGACGTTGATGGCCGCGTCGCCGCCCTTGGTGCCGGTGGCGCTGCCGCCCGCGAAGCCGTCGCGGTCGGACTCGGTGGTGGCGGTTCCGCCCGCGCCACCCGCTCCCCCGCTGCCGCCGGACTTGCCGCCCTTGCCCGCCGCGCTCTGCCCGGTGTCGGCCCCGTCGGTTCCGGCCTGCCCGCCGTCGCCGCCCCGCGCGGTTCCGTCGTTGGTGAAGCTGCCGGCGCCTCCGCCGCCGCCCCCCGCGATGATCAGCGCGCTGCCACCCGTCGTCACGGTGGTGGCGCCTCCGCCGCCGGCACCGATGGCGCCGTTGCCGGGCCGGTGCTCGGCGTTGTAGGAGCCGCCCTGGCCGCCACCGCCGTACCCGCCGTAGGCCGTGCTGCCGGGGACGGAGAGGTCGCCTCCGCTGCCCGCCTGCCCCACGTCGACGGTCAGCACCTGACCGCTCGTGACCTGGACCGTGGCTCGGACCTGACCGCCCTTCCCGCCGGGCGACCCGTAGACGGCGTCCCCTCCCGCACCGCCGGAGGCCCGCACCACCAGCTCGCAGATCCCGTCGGGGACCGCGTACTGCTCGGGCGCGCCCTTGAAGTCGAACGTGTGGATTCCGGGGGCCGCCGACGCCTGTTGCGGGGCGCAGACGAGAAGGGCCGCCAAGGCGGCCGAGGCGGCGATTCCACCGGCTCCGTAGTGGATGTTTCTCATGCGAACCTTGTAATCGAGCCGCGTTCCCCCGAGGGGTCAACACACGGTGCCGTCCGGGTGAACCGTGCGGGGAGCGGGCACGCCACCGTCGAGCGACGAGCATCAACCAACCCCGGGAGCACGGGAGTTGACGGCCCCCGCCACTCGGACCACCTGGCCGGCCGTCGGCCCGGCGCCGCGACCCGGGAGCGATTGTCGTCCCCGGAACGCCGGTCGGCACCGGAAAACCCGTTGGTCACGGCAGCCCCACCAGTGGTAAATATGTGACATGTTACAAGGCACTCGCATCACCCTCCGGGCCCGTCACGACGCCGACCTCCCGGTGCTCCTGGCCGAGCTGTACGACGACGTGGCGACCCGCTCGCGGGCCGACTCCCGCCCCTGGCGGCCCATCCCCCCGGGCTCGGCGGACTCCCCGTACGTGGTCGCCGGGCCGTCCGACGAGGCGGCGTGCTTCTCCGTGGTCGAGACGGCCTCCGGGGAGCTGGCCGGCGAGGCGCTGCTGTGGGGCATCGACGCCCACAACCGCAGCGCCCACGTGGGCCTCGCCCTGCTGCCGGGACACCGGGGCCGCGGGCTCGCACCGGACGTCCTGCGGGTGCTCTGCGACTACGCCTTCCCGGTGCTCGGCCTGCGCCGCCTGCAGCTGGAGACGCTGGCGGACAACGCCCCGATGCTCCGGGCCGCCACCGGCGTCGGCTTCACCGTCGAGGGGCGGCTGCGCCAAGCCGCCTGGGCGTACGGGGAGTTCGTGGACCAGATGGTGCTCGGACTGCTGGCCGAGGAGTGGCGGGGGTGAGCGAGGACCCGTCCGGGCTTCGGCCCTTCCCGCACGGCTGGACCAACCGCACCGCGGGCGACGGCACCGTCGTGGTGAAACGCTACGAAGGGCCGGACGCCGAGGAGCGGCGCCGGCGCGAGCACCGGCTGCTGACCCTGCTGCACGGGCTGTTGCCGGTTCCCCCGGTGCTCGGCACCGAGCCGGGCGCCATCACACTCGGCCACCTGCCCGGAGTGCCCGCGCAGGACCTGCTGGACGCCGGGCACGGCGCGCAGGTCCTGGCCGCCTGCGGGCGGGTGCTGCGACGGCTCCAGGCCGTCGACCCCGGCGTGGCCGGCGACGGTCCGGCGCCCCCGGGGTCGGTACTGGTGCACGGGGACTTCGGGCCCAACAACCTGCTGCTGGACCCGGCGACCTTCGCCGTCACCGGCCTGCTGGACTGGGAGTTCGCCCACCTCGGAGAGCCGGTGGAGGACCTGGCCTGGTGCGAGTGGATCGTCCGCATGCACCACCCGGCCCGGGCGGGCGCCCTGCACCACCTCTTCGACGCCTACGGGCAGCCGGTGCCGCCCTGGCCGCGGCGCCGGGCCGCCATGCTCGCCCGGTGCGCCCGGCTGGAGGAGTTCTGCCGCCGGGGTGCCCCGGACGGGCCGGGGGTACGGCAGTGGCAGGAGCGCGGGCGCCTGACGGCGGGCTGGCCGGAGCAGCCGGGGCCGCCCTCCTGACCCCGGCGGGGCGGCGCTCCGGGCCCGCGCGCCAAGGGTCGTGACGAACTGTGAACGGATCTGGCGCCCGCCTTCACCGTTCCGATACGGTCTGGACCAATCAGCGGCCGATCTTCCTCCGGCATCGGTCCGCCGCGCTCCGAAAGCCCCCCGGGAGTCGTCATCAGCGCCCAGCCCGTCCCCGTCCCGCTCACGCTTCCGGCACTCCTGGACCACCGGGCCGCGCTCCATCCGGAACGCACCGCGCTGCTCGTGCCCGGCGGTGGGAGCCTCACCTACGGCCGGTGGCGCGAGCGGGCGGTGCGGGCCGCGCACGGGCTGGCCCGGGCGGGCGTGCGCCCCGGGGACACGGTGGCGCTGCTGTTCACCAACCGGGAGTGGGACGCGTACGCCGTGGCGTTCCTGGCCGCCCACTACGCGGGCGCGGCCGGGCTGGTGATCCGCGAGGACCTGGCCCCGGCCGATGTGGAGCGGCTCGTCGAGGCGGCCGGGGCGCGCTGGGCGGTCGCCGGGAACGGCCCGCGCACCACGCTGCCCACCTTCGCGCTCGACGGCCTCGACGCTCCGCTCGACTCCCCGTTCCACTCGCCGGACGACTCATCGCTCGACGCCCCGGACGGGATCGAGCCGCCGCACCGGGTCGCCCCCGGCGACCTGGCCCAGATCATCGGCACCTCCGGCACCACCGGCACCCCGAAGGGCGTCCGGGCCGCGCACGCGAGCCTGACCGCCGGCCTGGTCCTCAACCCCCGGCCCCGCCCGTACGCGCACTCACGGCACGCGGTGCACGCCTTCCCGATCGGCACCAACGCCGCCCAGGCGGTTCTGGTGAACGCGCTGACCGCGCAGCCCACGACGATCTGTCTGCCGCGCTTCGACGCGGAGGAATTCGGGCGGGTGGTCGAGGAGTTCGGCGCGGGCACGGTCTTCCTGGTGCCGTCGATGGCGGTGGAACTGCTGAACTCCGGGACGGCCGGCCGCCGGGACCTCGGCAGCGTCCTGCTGGTCGGTTCCACCGCCGCCGCGCTCCCGCCGGCCGTCGCCGCCGGGCTGAGCGCCGCGCTGCCGAAGGCGACGGTCGTCAACACCTACACCTCGGCCGAGGCCTCCCCCGCCCAGATCTCCGCGATCGTGGATCCCGGCCGCCCCGGCTCGGTGGGCCGCCCGACCGACCCGGCCGACCTGCGGATCCTGGACGAGGCCGGGGAGCCGGTGCCGCCCGGCGGGACAGGCGAGATCTGGCTGCGCCAGCCCGGGCCGCCGCGCGGATACGCCGGGGCGGCCTCCGACAGCGTCTTCCGCGACGGCTGGGTGCGCATGGGCGACCTCGGCAGGCTGGACGGGGACGGCTTCCTCCATCTGGTCGACCGGGAGAGCGACATCGTCAAGTCCGGTGCGCTGAAGGTCTCGACGCTGCGGATCGAGGCCGTGCTGCACGAGCACCCGCAGGTCGCCGACGCGGCCGCGCTCGGCCTGCCGCATCCGGTGATGGGCCAGGTGCCGGTCGCCGCGGTGGTCCCGCTGCCGGGCGGAATCGATGCCGACGGTCTGCGGCTGTTCCTGAGCGAGCGGCTCGCCAGGCCCGAACTGCCGGTACGCATCCTGGTGTTGGACTCCCTGCCGCGCAATCCGAGCGGCAAGGTGGTCAAGCACGAACTGCGGACCGCGTTCGAGGAGCCCGCCCCGGTGACGGGAAGGGCCCCGGAGACGGAGCGGGAGCTCGCCCTGGCCGGCCTGTGGCGGACGGTGCTGGGACGCCCGGTCCGGGCGGTGGAGGAGGAGTTCTTCGCCCTCGGCGGGGACTCGTTCCGCGCGGTCCAGCTGGCCGCCGCGATCTCCGCCGAGTTCGGCGTGGCGGCTCGCACGGCGCTGGTCTTCGAGCGCCCCTCGCTCCGCGCCCAGGCGGCCTGGCTGGAGCGGGCCGAAGCCTCGGCGGCCGGGACGGCTGAGCGGTCCGGGGCCGAGGTGTCGGACTTCCTCCGCTCGCTGCGCGCCCAGCCGCACGACCTGCCGCTCACCTCCCAGCAGGAGAACTTCCTGCGCTGGATGGCCGAGGCCCCGGGCCGCAACGTCGGCTCGGTGGCGGTGATGTTCCGGGTGACGGAGGGCCTGCGGACGGACGTCCTGGCCGACGCCCTGCACGAGGCGATCCGCCGCCATCCCGCGCTGCGGACCAGGTTCGTCCCGGTGCCCGGCGCCGAACCGGGGGTGCTGCGGACCGTCCTGGACGACGAACCGCACGCGGACGTGGTGCTGGTGGAGGCGCCCGGCGCGAGCGACGACGAGGTGTCGGCGCGGCTGGTCGCCGTGCGCGACCGGCTGACGGACGTCGCCGCGGGGCCGATGACCAGGCTGGCCGTGGTGAGCCGCGGGCCGGAGGACCACGTCGTCCTGCTGGCCGTCCACCACCTCGTCAGCGACGGCTGGTCGCTGGGCGTGCTCCTGCGCGAGCTGGGGGTGGCGTACTCGGCGCTGCGCCACCGGCGCCGGGTGCCGGCCGCCCGGCCCGGCCCGGAGTACCGCGAGCTGGCGGAGTGGTCGAACGCCCACTGGCCGGCGTCCCGGACGCACTTCGCGACGGCACTCGCGGACGCGCCCGCCGCGATCGACCCCTTCCCGGGGCGCCACCACACCGAGGTGGTGCTGAGCGCCGCCCACGCGTTCACGGTGCCCCCGGAGGCGGCGGAGGCACTGCGGGCCAGGGCGGCGGAGCTTGGGGCCACGCCGTTCCTCGCGGTGGCGGCGGTCTGGAGCGGCCTGCTGGCCGCCCGCAGCGGACAGCCGGACCTCGTCCTCATGACGCCGGTGCCCGGCCGGACCAGGCCGGAGGCGGAGCGGGCGGTCGGCTGCTTCGTGCAGTCGCTGCTGGTGCGGGTGGACGTGTCGGGCGCGCCGGGCTTCGCCGAACTGCTCGACCGGGTCCGGTCCGCCGCCACCGCCGCGCTCGACCACCAGCTCTACCCGTTCGCGGAGTTCAGCCCGCTGGTGCCGTTCGCGGCCTGGCTGAGGTACGAGAGCTGGAGTGCGCCGGCCCAGCTGCCGGGGGTGGCCTGTGCGGCCTGGGAGCTGCCCCGCAACGCCACCGTGCCGTACCCGCTGCCGGGCGGTGACCGGCACGTCCCGGAGCTGGCGGTCACCGAGCAGCCGGACGGCTCGCTGCGGTGCTGGCTGCGGTACAACGAGCACGCCTTCGAGGCGGCGACGGTGTCGGCGCTGGCCGACGACCTCGCCGCGGCGCTGGCCGGGGCGGCCGGTATCTGACACGAGGAAAGCGGGGGTGCGGCCATCACCGGCCGCACCCCCGGCCGCGCCCCCG
>NZ_JBHXTL010000245.1:0-6152 GCF_042677365.1 Kitasatospora sp. NPDC127116 | reverse complement strand
CCGCAGGTGCGTCCAGCACGTCCAGCGCGTCCGGCGCGTCCGACGGAGGCGAACCGCGGCTACGCTCCGTGATGTGTCCTGGAAGTGCTGCTTCCGCACGAGGAATTGACGCAACGTTGATCTGTCGTTCGCCGCCCCGGGGCAGTTGGCCATGACTGTCGGTAGATACCATGTGGCAATCGGTCAGTGCTGGCCGACGCGTGCCGAGAGCGGAGAAGAGGTGGGGCGGCGGGAGCCGACCACGAGCCCGGCACCGGGAAAGGGGACCGAAGTGGCCGACGCGGACGACAAGCAGATGAGCACCCAGGTGTGGGGTTCGGCGGTGGTGGTGGGCTCTGCGCTGGCCGTGGTCGCGGCCTATCTGATCAACGGCGCCCTGCTGGTCCTGGCGGTCGCCGGGGTCGAGACCCTGCTGCTCATGGTGTACGTCGCCCGCCGCTGGCGCGCGATGCACGGCGATCGGGCCCCGGTCCGGCACCGCCCGCGCCGCGGCATCCCGGACGCCGCGCACTGCGAGCGCTGCCGCCGGGCCCGCGAGGCGCTCGACGCCCGGCAGGCGCGGGCCCGCTCGGCCGGTGCGCCGGGGCGGTCCGGGTCCGCGGCGCTCCCGACGGCGGCCGGGTCGCCGCGCGAGCCGTACCGGGAGTCGCGCGAGCCCCGCCGGGAGTCGCGCGGGGAGCAGCACCACGCCCGCGGGGAGCAGTACTACGCCCACGGCGAGCACCACCACGCGCACGGGCTGCTGCAGGATCCGGGCCCGCAGTCGGAGTCCGGCGCCGTCGACCACTCGGCCGTCCCGCGCCGCCCGCAGCTCCGGGCCCCGTACGAGCGGCCCTGGACGGCGGAACGGGCGGCCGGCCGGTCCGTGGACCGTTCGACCGCCCGTCGGGGTGCGCCGGGATCAGCCGGCCGTGCTGTACGCCACCAGTGAGACGCCGATGTACTGGACGATGAACGCCCCCAGGGTGAAGGCGTGGAACACCTCGTGGAACCCGAACCAGCGCGGTGAGGGGTTGGGCCGCTTGAGCCCGTACACCACGCCGCCGATGCTGTAGAGCACTCCGCCGACGATCATCAGCACCAGGACGGCGACCCCGCCGGTGTGCAGGAAGTCCGGCAGGTAGAAGGCGGCGGCCCAGCCCAGCGCGAGGTACACCGGTGTGTACAGCCAGCGCGGCGCGCCGACCCAGAACACCCGGAACGCGATCCCGGCCAGTGCGCCGCCCCAGACCGCCCAGAGCAGCAGTTGCTGGTCGGCGCCCTTGAGCAGCAGCATCGTGAACGGCGTGTAGGTGCCCGCGATGATCAGGAAGATGTTGGCGTGGTCCAGCCGGCGCAGCACGGCGTCCCCGCGCGGGCCCCAGTCGAAGCGGTGGTACACCGCGCTGACCCCGAAGAGCAGCCAGGCGCTGACCGAGTAGATCGCGCAGGCGATCCTGGCGGGCGTGGAGTCGGCCAGGCAGATCAGCACGATCCCGGCGGCCACCGTGGCGGGGAACATCCCGGCGTGCAGCCAGCCGCGCCACTTCGGCTTGCTCTCCATGAGTGCACTCTCCGCGAGCGCAGCAGCAGTCATGCGCAGCATGCTACCCGTTACCTACGGATCCGTAGGTTACTGGCGCGTAGGAAGTGGCGATCGTCACTGTTGGACGTTTTGGAGTAATAGGAGTGTGGCGCCGCACACTCCGTCCCGGGTGGGGCCGCTCTGTTACTGGTCAGTAATCATACTGGCTGGAGTAAAAGGTGCGTCAATTTCGACGCTTCGCCGCGTTCCGGCCTTGAGTCCGGAGCTACGCTGCAAGCACCCTCAGACCCCCGCGACGCCGTCTCCTCGCCGAGATGGCGTGAAACGGAGCGATCGTGTCGTACGAGATCTCTGCTCTCAGCGCATCCGCGCCCACCCGCCACAAGCAGCTGCTCGCTTGGGTGAGCGAGATCGCCGAGCTCACCCAGCCGGACCGCATCGAGTGGTGCGACGGTTCCGACGAGGAGTACCACCGCCTCGCGGACCTGCTGGTGGCGCAGGGCACCTTCAAGAAGCTCAACGAGGAGAAGCGCCCCAACTCCTACTACGCCGCCTCGGACCCCACGGACGTGGCGCGCGTGGAGGACCGCACCTTCATCTGCTCCGAGCAGGAGAAGGACGCCGGACCGACCAACAACTGGAAGGCCCCCGCCGAGATGCGGGAGCTCTTCCAGGGCGAGCAGGGACTCTTCCGCGGCGCGATGAAGGGCCGCACGATGTACGTCGTGCCCTTCTCGATGGGCCCGGTCGGCTCCCCGCTGGCCGCGTACGGCGTCGAGATCACCGACTCCGCCTACGTCGCCGTCTCCATGCGCGTGATGACCCGCATGGGCCAGGCCGTGCTGGACCAGCTCGGCGAGGACGGCGACTTCGTCAAGGCCGTGCACACCGTCGGCGCCCCGCTCGCCGAGGGCCAGGCGGACGTGCCGTGGCCGTGCAACAGCACCAAGTACATCTCGCACTTCCCGGAGACCAAGGAGATCTGGTCCTTCGGTTCGGGCTACGGCGGCAACGCCCTGCTCGGCAAGAAGTGCTACGCGCTGCGCATCGCCTCGACCATGGCCCGCGACGAGGGCTGGCTGGCCGAGCACATGCTCATCCTGAAGCTCACCCCGCCGAACGGCGAGGCCAAGTACGTCGCCGCCGCGTTCCCCTCGGCGTGCGGCAAGACCAACCTGGCCATGCTCCAGCCGACGGTCCCGGGCTGGAAGGTCGAGACGATCGGCGACGACATCGCCTGGATGCGCTTCGGCGCCGACGGCCGGCTGTACGCCATCAACCCCGAGGCCGGCTTCTTCGGCGTCGCCCCCGGCACCGGCGTGGACACCAACGCCAACGCCATCGACACCCTCTGGGGCAACACCGTCTTCACCAACGTCGCCCTCACCGACGACGGCGACGTGTGGTGGGAGGGCCTCACCGAGGAGCCCCCGGCGCACCTGACCGACTGGCGCGGCAACGACTGGACCCCCGAGTCCGGCACCCCGGCCGCCCACCCGAACGCCCGCTTCGCCGTCCCGGCCGCGCAGTGCCCGACCATCGCCCCGGAGTGGGAGGACCAGGCGGGCGTGCCGATCTCGGCGATCCTGTTCGGCGGCCGCCGCGCCACCGCCGTCCCGCTGGTGACCGAGTCCTTCGACTGGCAGCACGGCGTCTTCCTCGGCGCCAACATCGCCTCCGAGAAGACCGCCGCCGCCGAGGGCACCGTCGGCGAGCTGCGCCGCGACCCGTTCGCGATGCTGCCGTTCTGCGGCTACAACATGGGTGACTACTTCGCCCACTGGCTGAAGGTCGGCGCCCGGGCGGACGCCGCCAAGCTGCCGAAGATCTACTACGTCAACTGGTTCCGCAAGGACGCCGGGGGCAAGTTCGTCTGGCCCGGCTACGGCGAGAACAGCCGCGTGCTCAAGTGGATCGTCGAGCGCCTGGAGGGGACCGGCGAGGGCGTCGAGACCCCGATCGGCGTGCTGCCGACCGTCGAGGGCTTCGACCTCGGCGACCTGGACCTGTCCAAGGAGGACCTCGACCTGCTCTTCACCGTGGACGCCGACCTCTGGCGCCAGGAGGCCGCTCTCGTGCCGGCCCACCTGGAGACCTTCGGCGACCACACCCCGAAGGAGCTGTGGGACGAGTACCGGAACCTCGTCGCGCGCCTCGGCTGAGCCTGAGCCTCAGCCGGGAGAGAGGCGGGCGCGCGGCACGAACCGCGCGCCCCGCCGAGCGGCAGGACGGCCGGAGTTCCGCCGGGCGATTTTCCCCCGACCAAGGAGATCGCCCGGGCCGGGACTCCGGCCGTAGTGTTTTTCCCCGGGGCTTCCCGCCCGGGCTACGGCTGGACGTAACCCCCGAGGAAGTCGCCGATCCGGGTCACCGCGTCGGTGATCTCCTCCGCCCGGGGCAGGGTGACCAGCCGGAAGTGGTCCGGCTCCGGCCAGTTGAAGCCGGTGCCCTGGACCAGCAGGATGCGCTGGGAGCGCAGCAGGTCCAGCACCATCCGGGCGTCGTCCTTGATCTTGTGGACCTTGGGGTCCAGCCGGGGGAAGGCGTACAGCGCGCCCTTGGGCTTGACGCAGCTGACCCCCGGGATCTGGTTCAGCAGCTCGTACGCGGCGTCCCGCGAGGCGTGCAGCCGGCCGCCGGGCAGCACCAGGTCGCGGATCGACTGCCGTCCGCCGAGCGCGGCGGCCACGGCGTGCTGGGCGGGCATGTTGGCGCACAGCCGCATCGAGGCGAGCACGGTGAGGCCCTCGATGTAGCTGCGGGCCCGGCGCCGGTCGCCGGACAGCACCATCCAGCCGGAGCGGAAGCCGGCGACCCGGTACGCCTTGGACAGTCCGTTGAAGGTGACGCAGAAGAGGTCCGGGGCCAGGGTGGCCAGCGGGACGTGTTCGGCGTCGTCGTAGAGGATCTTGTCGTAGATCTCGTCCGCGTAGACCACCAGGTCGTGCCGGCGGGCGATCTCCGCGATGCCCTCCAGCACCTCGCGCGGGTAGACCGCGCCGGTCGGGTTGTTCGGGTTGATCACCACGATGGCCCTGGTCCGGTCGGTGACCCTGGCCTCGATGTCGGCGAGGTCCGGGTACCACTCGGACTGCTCGTCGCAGCGGTAGTGCACCGCGGTGCCGCCGGCGAGTGAGACCGAGGCGGTCCACAGCGGGTAGTCCGGGGCCGGGACGAGCACCTCGTCGCCGTCGTCCAGCAGCGCGGTCATGGCCAGCTGGATCAGCTCGGAGACGCCGTTGCCGAGGAAGACGTCGTCGACGGAGAGGCCGTGCAGCCCGCGGTCCTCGTAGTGCATGACCACCGCGCGGCGGGCGGAGAGCAGGCCCTTGGAGTCGCCGTAGCCGTGCGCGTCGGCGAGGTTGCGCAGGACGTCCTGGAGGATCTCCGGGGGCGCCTCGAAACCGAAGGTGGCCGGGTTGCCGGTGTTGAGTTTGAGGATGCGGTGGCCCTGTTCCTCCAGCCGCATCGCCTCGTCGAGCACCGGGCCGCGGATGTCGTAGCAGACATTGGCGAGCTTGCTGGACTGGATGACCTGCATGTCCGCCTACTTTAGGGGTACGGAGGGGCCGTGCGGCCGGTCTCCGCGGGGGTGCTTTCGGGGGCCCGAACAGCCCCCTTGGATCGGCAGGCGGGGGTGGCGGACGGCCTTCCGAACCAGTAGTCGAATGTCCGGAATGCTCGTGTATGCGAGGAGCGCTGTCGCGCTTTCGTGCGGAACGAGACGGACGGCACACCGCCCGGCGCGGGAGGATGGGGCCGGTCGCGCCGATGGCGTCGGTCGTGTCGGTCGCGTCGGTCGAAGTGGGGGTGCGCCGGTGGTCCCGGTCGTGGTGGCGGCGGTGCTGGTCGGTCTGCTGGCGGCTCCACCGCTGCGCGGGCTGATCGCCCGGTTCGCGGTGCCGGAGGGCGAGCCCCGGTGCGAGGACTGCCCGGCCTGCGGGCGCCGGGTGCGCCTGCTGCCGCCGACCGGGCGCTGCCGGGGCTGCCGGGAGCGGCTGGGCGCCGGCGCCTGGACGGTGGAGGCGGTCGCGGTGGCGGTAGCCGTCGCGGTGGCGAACGCGGCGGACCGGCTGGTGCTGGTGACCCTGGCGATGGGCTGGGCGGCGGCGCTCGGCGTGGCGCTCGGTTTCGTCGACGCGCGGGTGCGCCGGCTGCCGTACCGGCTGACCCTGCCACTGCTCGGCGGGGTGACGGCGCTGCTGCTGGCGGCGGTGCCGAGCGCGGGGCCCGGGGTGGCGCTGCGCTGCCTGCTGGTCGCGCTCGCGGTCGGGGGTGTGCTCGAACTGGCCGTCTGGCTGGGCGCGTTGGGCCCGGGGGACTCCCCGCTCGGGCTCGCCCTGGGCGGGCTGCTCGGCTGGTACGGCTGGTCGGTGGCGCTCGGCGGGCTGTTCGCCGCGATGGTGCTCGCCGGGCTGTGGGGCACCCTGCGGGCCGCCGCCGCGCTGGTCCGTCGCCGCCCGGTGCGCGGACTGGACCTCCCGGTCGGCCCGTTCCTGCTGCTCGGCGCGCTCACCGCGGTCCTGGCGCGGTGAGCGCGCGCCGCCGGGACATCGAACGCCTTGAAGGGGAGGGGAACGGAAGGGGCCGCCCCCCCCCTGGGTGCGGCGGGCCCCCCCCCCGACGC
>NZ_JBHXTL010000244.1:0-6213 GCF_042677365.1 Kitasatospora sp. NPDC127116 | reverse complement strand
CCGGAAACAACGCGAACTCCTTCCCCCCGGCCCCCTACGTCCACGCCTACAACGCGGACGGCAAGGAGATCTACAACCAGAAGACCCAGCCCAACATCAGGGCCGCCCACCCGTAAGCACCACACCGCGCGCCCGGTGGTGAGGCGGTCACGGGGGACCGTCCGGGAGCTCGGGGAGGAGGAGCCGGGGGCGGTGCGGGGCCGACGCCGGCGCCGGTCTGTTTTCCCCCGCATTACCCGTCTTCTGGCGATGGATTACCTCGACATTACGTCTATCACGAAGCATTCCGGCCAACTTGTCGCCGCACGGGTGACGTGTTTCCAACAAAGATGGCACTGTACCGTCCCATCGCTGCAGCGGCCCTTGCAGTCGCACGCGCACCACCCGCTGCGGTGACCACGTGGAGGTTGTCCCCCACTCGAACCACCAGCTCTACCGGGCGGCACCATCCCTGCCCTCCCGGCTGACTCCGGCCGCACCCGCGCGGCCGTCGCAGAAGGAGTTCAGTGTGAATCGATCCTCCCGAAAGACCACCGGCGCAGGCGCGTTGACAGTCGGCGCCGCGATGATCGTGGCTGCCCTGACATCCGGTGTCGCCATCGCCGACGAGACTCCCGTCCAGGCCCCCGCCGAGGTCCGGGCCGCCGCCGGCGCGCTGCCGGTGCAGCTGTCGCCGGAGCAGCGCGGTGAGTTGCTGGCCTCGGCGGACGCGTCGCTGGCGGAGACCGCCGGCTCGCTGAAGCTGGGGTCGAAGGAGGCGCTGGTCGCCAGGGGCGTCACCAAGGACGCCGACGGCAGCGTGCACACCCGCTACGAGCGGACCTTCGACGGACTGCCGGTGCTCGGCGGCGACCTGGTCGTCCACACCGCCGCGGACGGCTCCACGAAGGGCGTCACCAAGGCCACCGAGGCGGACATCGCCGTCGACACCACCGCCAAGGAGAGCGCCGAGGCGGCGAAGGGCCTCGCGCTCGACAGCGCCGGCAGCGCGAAGGTCGCGGAGCCGGCGGCCGACAGCACCCGCAAGGTGGTCTGGGCCGCGTCCGGCACCCCGCGCCTCGCGTGGGAGACGGTGGTCACCGGCACGCAGGAGGACGGCACGCCGTCCGAGCTGCACGTCATCACCGACGCCAACTCCGGCAAGAAGATCTTCGAGTACCAGGGCATCGAGACGGGCGTCGGCAACAGCAAGTACTCGGGCCAGGTCACCATCGGCACCTCGGCGGCGGCCGGCGGCGGCTTCGCGCTGACCGACAACACCCGCGGCGGCCACAGCACCTACGACCTGAACGGCACCAGCTCCACCAGGAAGCTGTTCACCAATCCGACCGACACCTGGGGCGACGGCACCGTCTCCAACCGGCAGACCGCCGCCGTGGACGCCGCCTACGGCGCCCAACTCACCTGGGACTACTACAAGAACGTCCACGGCCGCAACGGCATCAAGGACGACGGCGTCGGCGCCTACACCCGGGTCCACTACGGCAACAACTACGTCAACGCGTTCTGGTCCGACAGCTGCTTCTGCATGACCTACGGCGACGGCGCGGGCAACGTCAAGCCGCTGACCTCCATCGACGTCGGCGCCCACGAGATGACCCACGGCGTCACCTCCGCCACCGCGAACCTGATCTACAGCGGCGAGTCCGGCGGCCTGAACGAGGCCACCTCGGACATCATGGCCGCCGCCATCGAGTTCTGGGCCGACAACCCCGAGGACAAGGGCGACTACCTGGTCGGCGAGAAGATCGACATCAGGGGCAACGGCAGTCCGCTGCGCTACATGGACAAGCCCTCCAAGGACGGCCGCTCCAGGGACTCCTGGTCGTCCGACCTCGGCTCCATCGACGTGCACTACTCCTCCGGCCCGGCCAACCACTGGTTCTACCTGGCCTCCGAGGGCAGCGGCAGCAAGACCGTCAACGGCGTGGCCTACGACTCCCCGACCTCCGACGGCCTGCCGGTGACCGGCATCGGCCGGGACGCGGCCGCCAAGATCTGGTACCGGGCGCTGACCACCTACATGACCTCGTCGACCAACTACGCGGCGGCCCGCACCGCCACCCTGCAGGCCGCCGCCGACCTGTACGGGCCGACCAGCGCGACCTACATGAACACCGCCAACGCCTGGGCGGCCATCAACGTCGGCCCGCGCGTCGTCGACGGCCTCCTGCTGGACCCCGTCGCCAGCCAGATCACCGCGATCGGCGCCCCCGCCGATCTCCAGATCAAGGCCGCCAACTTCAACCCCGGCATCGTCACCTACCACGCGACCGGCCTCCCCGAGGGCCTGACGCTCCACCCGGTCACCGGCCGCGTCACCGGCGTCCCGGCCCTCACCGGCACGTACACGGTCACCGTCACCGCCAAGGCCTCCCACCACAGCAGCCTCGCGACGACGTTCACCTGGAAGGTCTCCCGGGGCATCTTCGCGAACACCACCCCTGTGCAGATCCCGGACGGGGGCCCCGCGATCTTCTCGGACATCGTCATCGACCGGATCCCGGGCCAGGCGCCGAGCGACCTCAAGGTGGGCGTGGACATCAAGCACACCTGGCGCGGTGACCTGGTCGTCGACCTGGTCGGCCCGGACGGCGCGGTGTACTCGCTGAAGAAGAGCAACGTCGGCGACTCGGGCGACAACGTCATCGAGACCTACACGGTTGACGCCTCCGCCCAGCTCGCCAACGGTACCTGGCGGCTCCGGGTGCAGGACATGTACCGCACCGACTCGGGCCGCATCGACGGCTGGAAGCTCATCTTCTGACCGTGTCGGCACCGAGCACCGAGCACCGAGCACCGAGCACTGAGCACTGAGCACTGAGCACTGACCTCTGAGGTGATCCGGTCGGCGAAGGCACTCACTTCGCCGGCCGGATCACCTCTTGGCCGTGCGGCACGGTCCGTCGCCGGGCTCCGGACCACCCCGGCCGGAACCGGCGTCGCCGTCGCCCGCGGTTCGAACGCGCTGAATATTTTCGCAAGATGTTTCTGTTATCGCCGGTCGTCCCTCGTGCTCTCCGGAGTGTCGGAAGGCCCGGACCTCCTCACCACAGGGTCCGGGTCATCGCACGAGGAAAGGAACGCGATGGGACACCGGAGCACCGAGCTTCGCCGGCGCAAGCGCCGCAGGCTCACCCGCAGGAGCGCCCTGGTCGCCGCGGCGGTGGCGGCAGGGCTGCTGGCGGGAACGCTCGGCATCCGCACCGCGCTGGAGCCGGCGGCCCTGAACGGCGCCGTCACGGCCGCGGCCGACGGGGTCGACGGTTCGGGGACGCAGGCCGGGCTGGTCGGCTACGACGGCGGACCGGGGGAGACCGGCACCGCCGAGGGGGCCACCCAGGCGCCCGCCCCGAAGCGGGACCAGAAGGCCGCGCCGCTCAAGGCGATACCCAAGGACGAGCCCGAACGCGGCCTGGTCTACGCCGGATTGAGCCTGCCCGGCAGCGACCGCTGCGGCGGCACGCTGGAGGTCACCGGCAGCACCCAGTGCAGCCACGGCCCGGACGTGCCGCCCAAGGGCGTGGACATCCGCCAGGACGTCCCGCCGGTCGCGGCCCCGGTCGCCCGGACGCCCGCGCTCACCCCCGCGGCCGGAGCCCAGGCACCCGCCGCCGCCGATCTGCTGAAGGGCTCCGCGCCCGTCCTGGACGCCACGCAGAAGGCGCTGCTCGGCGGCGCCGGCACCGCCGCGGACGCTGCCCCGGCCGCAGCGGCCGTGCCCGCCGGGTCGAAGCTGGTCTGCGATGGCGACGGCAGCAGCGGCAACCGCGTCCAGGTGGTGTACGTCCACAGCCCGGGCAACGACCGCTTCGCCCAGTACCTCGCCTCGTTCAAGAAGTGGTCCGCCGACGTCGACGTCATCTACAACGCCAGCGCCGCGGAGACCGGCGGCGAACGGCACGTCCGCTTCGTCACCGAGTCCGACTGCAGCGCCTCGGTGCTGAACGTGCAGATCTCCGACGCCGAGATCCAGGACTTCAACGCGAGCAACCGGGCCCTCGCCGCGCAGGGGTTCAACCGCAAGGACCGCAAGTACATGATGTTCACCGACGCCAAGGTGTACTGCGGGATCGGCACCTTCGCCGGCGACGAGCGCCCCGGCCAGGACAACCTGAGCAACTTCGGGCCCTCGTACGGCCGGACCGACTCCGGGTGCTGGAGCGGCAGCACCGCCGCCCACGAACTCGGCCACAACCTGGGCGCGGTGAACAACAGCGCGCCCAACTCCAGCAAGGCCGGGCACTGCGTCGACGAGTGGGACGTGATGTGCTACTCGGACGCCCCCGACTACCCGCAGATGCGGACCGTCTGCCCGGACCGCGCCCATGACGACCGGCTCGACTGCAACCACGACGACTACTACAACACCTCACCGTCGCCGGGCAGTTACCTCACCACGCACTGGAACGTCGCCAACAACCGCTTCCTCATCGCCGGTGGCGGCAGCGGCCCCGACCCGACGCCCACCCCGACGCCCACCCCGACTCCGACCGGCACGCCGACCCGCACGCCCTCGCCGACCCCGACGCCCACCGGCAGCACCACCCCCACGCCGACCGGCTCCCCGTCGCCGACCGCGACCCCGACTGCGACTGCGACCCCCACTCCGACCGCGACCCCCACGGCGGGCAACACCGGCCCCGCGGTGGGCGTCAGCCAGGTCACCCAGAACTCCGCCGTGCTCAGCTGGACCGCCGTACCCGCCGCGGCCGGCTACGACGTGCTGCTGAACGGCCAGGCGATCGGCACCGTCCGCTCGACAGTGGTCGGCGTGGTCCGCCTCGCCCCCGGCACCTCGTACACCGTGGCCGTGGCCGTCCGCGACGCCGCCGGCGCGGTCGGCAAGCCCGGTCGCACCGCCACCTTCCGCACGGTCGCCGACACCGGCCGCCCGCAGCCGGGCACGCGCTACACGATGGTCAACGGACTGACCGGGCAGGCCGCCGACCTGTGGGGCAGCTCGACGAACGACGGGACCGTGGCCATCGCCTACCAGCGCACCGGCTACGCCAACCAGAAGTGGCAGTTCGAGGACGCCGGGAACGGCGCGGTGCGGATCAAGTCCGCGCGCTCCGGCAAGTGCCTGCAGCTCGGCGGCGCCCCGGTGGCCGGTCAGTACGTCGCCCAGCAGCCGTGTTCCAACACGACCGCGCAGAAGTGGCAGCTCAACGCCGTCGAGGGCGGGTTCACCGTCACCGCGGACGGCGGCTCGCTCGTGCTGGGGCTCAGCACTCGCTGGTACTACGGCGGTTGGCTGCTGGAGCTGCAGCAGGCGAACGGCCGGCCGCAGCAGAACTGGTCGCTCCTGAAGACCACGTAAGCAGGCAGCTCCGACCGACCGCGGGCCGCGCGCCCGAGGACCGTGGCCCGGCAGTCCGGCAGTCCGGCAGTCCGGCTGCCCGGCTGCCCGGTGCCACGGTCCCGCACGTCGCCCGGCCCGCGCGCCGGGCGCGGCCACCCGCTCCGGCGCGGCCGCGCCCGGCGCCCCCGTCTCCCGCACCCGTCCTCCCACACCCGTCCTCCCACACCGCTCCGAGGAACACCCGCCATGCGAACCCGCCCGCTCCTTGCCGCCTGCGCCCTCGCGGCGGCCGCCGTCCTGCCCACCGCCGCACCGGCCGGTGCCCACGGCGACAGCGTCCACCTGGACGTCACCGGCCAGCAGAACGGTCACGTCAGCACCGTCGCCACTTGGGAGAACGACCACGACCCGGTGACCGAGGAGTTCGCCGGCACGCTCTCCGCCACCGCGGCGGACGGCCGGACGGTGGGCCCCTGGCGACTGGTCGGCGTCCCGGGCCGCCCGGGGACGTACACCACCCGGGAGATCCTGCCCGCCGGGCACTGGCAGGTGACCGTCGACTGCGCCTTCCCCTCGCTCGGCCACGCCCAGCGCGAACTGGACGTGGCGGACGCCGTCATCGACGACCCGGCGCCCGCCGGTACGGCGGCCGCGTCGCCCCCGGCCGGTGTGCCGTCGGCCGCGTCGACGGGGACGGGCGCCGGGCCCGTCCCGGTGCCCACCGGCGGGCCGGTGTCCGAGCCCGCCCCCGCCGGTTCCGCACCGGCCGCGGCCTCCGGCTCCGCCTCCGCGCGCGACACCTCCGACTCCACCACCTGGGCCGCCGCCGGCACCGCCGTCGCGGCCGTGCTGCTGGTCGGCACCGGGCTCTGGCTCCGCCGGCGCCGCCGGGCCTGAGCCGCCGGCCC
>NZ_JBHXTL010000243.1:0-6561 GCF_042677365.1 Kitasatospora sp. NPDC127116 | reverse complement strand
GGGAAGTCGGCCGGGCCGACTTCCCGCGCAGGCGGCCGGGAGCGCTCCGTCAGTGGGCCGGGGTGAGTTCGGCGAGGAGGGCGGGGCCGGTCCAGCCGGGGGCGGTGCCGGGGGCGGCCGACTCGGCCTCGTGGACGAGGGTGATCAGGCGGGCGTTGGCGGGCGCCGTGAGGCCGTGGCGTTCGGCGAGGGCGACGATCTCGCCCTGCAGCGAGTCGATCTCGGTGGGGCGGCCCCGCTGGAGGTCCTCCCACATCGAGGAGCGGGCCGTCGCGTCGATCTGCAGGCTGGCCCCGGCCAGCTCCTGGAACTGCGCGTCCGGCAGTTCGAGCACCTGCGGCATCACCTCCGGCGGCACCGGACCGAGCTGGGCGGGCGCCATCCCGGCGGCCCGGAACACCGCCAGCGCCTCCAGCTGGCAGCGTGCCACGCACTGCCGGTACGCCAGCTGCCCGACCTGCTCGCGCAGCGGAAGCCCGGAGAGCGCGTTGACCGCGTTGTTGAGGTTCATCAGCAGCTTCGCCGCCTGGACGGCCGGCATGTCCGGCCGCAGCTCCAGCAGCAGACCGCCCGCCCGGGCGGCGTCGGCGAGGGCGTCCGCCCCCTCCTCGGCGGCCAGCATCAGCGAGCCGCCGCTGCCCTGGTGGAACGCCGCGGTCCCGGTCCGCACCACGTTGTACGGGACCATCCCGGCCAGCACCCGGTGGGACGGCAGCGCGGCCGCGAGCACGTCCACGTTGCGCAGACCGTTCTGGAAGCTCACCACCACCGTGTTCGGACCGAGGTGCGGGGCGAGTTCCCGGGCGGCGGTCGCGGTGTCGGCGGACTTCACCGTGACCAGCACGTAGTCGGCGCCGGCCGCGGCCTCCGGGTCGGCGGCGGCGGTCAGGTCCCGCACCTCGCGCCGGGCCTCGCCCGGGCCGGTGAGGGTCAGCCCGTCCGCGTCGATCGCCGCCATCGCCGCCGGCCGGCCGATCAGGGTGACGTCGGCGGTCGGGGCGAGCATGCCGCCGAGGTGGCAGCCGATGGAACCGGCGCCGAACACGGCGATCCGGAGCCTGCGCTGGGCGGGGGTGGTGGGCACGGGGCTGCTCCAGGGGGAAGGCGGACGGCGGCGGGGATCGTCAGTCGAAGAGGTCGGGGTCCGAGAGGGTGATCTGGTCCCACAGCGGGCGGGCCTGGAACCAGCCGGCCAGCGAGGTCCCGAT
Source organism: Kitasatospora sp. NPDC127116 (assembly GCF_042677365.1). Taxonomy (NCBI): domain Bacteria; kingdom Bacillati; phylum Actinomycetota; class Actinomycetes; order Kitasatosporales; family Streptomycetaceae; genus Kitasatospora; species Kitasatospora sp. NPDC127116. The sequence goes on along the minus strand of NZ_JBHXTL010000243.1, from coordinate 5,353 downwards.
CTGGTTCCGGGCGATCAGCGCGGTCTCCCGGTCGATCGGCTTCGGGGTGCCGGCCGCCATCGCGAGCAGCTGCGCCTGGCAGGAGCGCTCCATGGTGATGAACCACCAGACCGCCTCGGCCACCGACTGGCCGACCGTCAGCAGGCCGTGGTTCTGCAGGATCACGGCCTTGTACCCGCCCAGGGCGGCGGCCACCCGCTTGCCCTCCTCGGTGTCGGTCACGACGCCCCGGTAGTCGCTGTACAGCCCGTGGTCCTCGAAGAAGACGCAGGCGTCCTGGGTGATCGGGTCGAGCGGGATGCCGAGGCTGGAGAAGGCCTTGCCGTAGAGGGAGTGCGAGTGCGCGGCGGCGACCGCGTCCGGGCGGGCGGCGTGCACCTCGGAGTGGATCGCGAAGGCGGCCCGGTTCACCGGACGCCTGCCGTGCAGCAGGGTGCCCTCGTGGTCGACCAGGATCAGGTCGGAGGCCTTGATCTGGTTGAAGCTCATGCCGAACGGGTTCACCCAGAACCAGCCCGGGTTCTCCGGGTCGCGGACGGTGATGTGCCCGGCGACGCCCTCCGAGAAGCCGAACCGGCCGAACAGGCGGAACCCGGCCGCCAGTTGTTCCTTCCGGTACTGGCGCTCCTCCTCCACCGAGTCGAACACCGGCGGCAGCGGCAGGGTCACCCCCTCCGGGGCCGGTCCCACGACACCGGTCGCCGCGTACGGGTCTTCGGGCTGCTGCGGTGCGGACATGGCGACTCCCGGGGCTGCTGCGGTGGGGCGAGGGGCTGGGGCTGAGGGCCGGCTGGGCGGGGGCAAATCAAAGATGCGTTCGAAAGATACATACCTTTGGTACCGGCCCTGTGGCTATGATCAATCTGATCATCGATCAGGGGGAGGGGCAATGATGCGCAGGGTATCGGCCACGTGGGCAGTTGGAATCGCCGCAGGTGCGGCACTGCTCGTCGGCACCACGGCGACCCTGGCGGCAGCACCCGCGCCCAGCACTGTCGCCAAGCAGCTCAACGAACCGAACCAGTCGGTCATCGGGCAGCTCAACGAACCGAACCAGTCGGTCGTCGGGCAGCTCAACGAGCCCAACCAGTCGGTCGTCGGGCAGCTCAACGAGCCCAACCAGTCGGTCATCGGGCAGATGAACGAACCCAACCAGTCGGGCCAGTGACCATCCCGCTGCTTCGCGACACCACATCCGCCCTCGCCCCCTTCCGGGACCCGGAAAAGACCTTCGGGCAGTTCCTGGAGGAGAAGTGGACAGCCGTCTGCCGGGGCCTGGGGATCAGCGGGTCGGAGACGGCCCGCGTCCTGCAGGACCTGCGGGACGTGCTCAGCCCGTGGGGCGCGCGGCCCATCGGGACCCGGTGCAATCCGCCGTCGTTCGTCTCGACCGACGGCTTCCCCGCCGAGCTTTCCGTCAGCTGGAAGGCGGGGAGGCCGGAGGTGCGCATCCTGTTCGAGTCGCTGAGCTTCGACCGCACTCCGCTCGGATGCCAGGAAGCCGGACGGGAGTTGACGCTTCGGCTCGCCGAACGGCCGGGGGTGAGCATCGAGCGGTACCTCGACGTCGAGGACCTGTTCGTCACGGCCCGTCCCGGCCTCAACCGGCCCACCGTCTGGCACTCCTTGGCCTGGCAGCCCGGCGAGCGGCCGCACTACAAGGTCTACCTCAACCCGCAGGCGCACGGCCCGGACCGCACCCACGAGGTCATGGCCGAGGCCATGCGCCGGCTGGGGCTGGCCGAGGCCTGGGAGCCGGTGGGACGGCGGTGCGGGGAACTCGCCCGGCGCGGGCACGAGGTGGAGTTCTTCGCCCTCGACCTGGACGGCGGAAGCGCCTCCCGGGTGAAGGTCTACTTCCGCCACCTCCCGATGCCGATGGACGAGTTGGACACCGTTGCCGCACTGTCGCACCGCCACGATTCGGCGAGGGCGGCCCGAGCCCGTGCCGTGATCTACGGGCGGGACGGCGGCACGGTGGACAACGAGCCCATGACCTGCCTGGCGTTCCGGGAGGGTGCGACGGGGCCCGAGGAGGCCAACGTCTACCTGCGGCTACCGGGCAACACCCGCAGCGACACCGAGGCCGCCGAGCGGATAGCGGAGCTGATGCGGATCGAGGGCGTCGATCCGCGCCCGCACGCCGAGGTGCTGCGGCAGCTGACGGCCGGGCTGCCCGGGGGCGAGAGCGGGGTGCAGGAGCTGTGCAGCTACCGCACCATCGCACCGGGGACTCCGGCGCACATCGGGCTGTACCTGCGCTTCAACACGTACGGGACCGTTCCTACGGCTCCTACGGCCTGAGGTCGCGGTTGCGCCTGAACTCGCGGATGAGCGCGAGGAGGTTGACCAGAGTGCTGGCCGGGACGTTGCCGATGTCGACCAGACGCCGGCCGTGGAGGTTGATGTCGCCGGGGCTGGCGGAGGGCCAGAGCAAGCCGAATTCGCGGCCCTCGGTGCGGAGTTCGACGATGAGCTGGGCGACCTGGCGCGAGGTGAGGTGCAGCAGGGCCGGGTCGGCGGGGTGGATGGGGTGGTGGGCGCTCACGCGACACCGTCCTGCTGCAGCTCGAACCAGACGGTCTTGCCGAGGTGTTGGGGGTCGACGCCCCAGCGGTGGGTGAGGCCCGCGACCAGTTGGAGGCCCCGGCCGGTCTCGGAGAGGAGGGCGAGGGGGCCCTGCTCCGGGAGGAGGGGGCTGCGGTCGGAAACCGCGACGCGCAGGGTGTTGGCGCGGTGGTGGATCAGGATGACCGGGGAGGTCGTCTCACCGTGACGCCAGGCGTTGACGATCAGTTCGACCATCGCGAGTTCGGCGTCCGCGATGAGGGAGGGCGGCCAGCCGGCGCTGGTCATCCCGTCGCGGAGGGCATCGCGGGAGAGGGTGAGGGAGGGGGAGTTGAGGTTACGCACAGCGTCTCCCGGAGGGGGAAGGGTGAGACCGGCGGATGCGTCGCTGTGAACGAACCCACTGGACATGGGTGTTCTTCGGTGCCCGAGCAGCGTTACTGACGATCCGTTCGGTGATCGGTGCATCACAGACTGTAGGGCATCGAGGCTCACATGTGCCACCAGATCAGGAAACATGGTCCACCCCATGTCGCTGGACTGTTGATGAGACGGCGTAGATGCTTGGGCCATGCCACCACGTACAACCCCATCGGCCAGGCAGGAACGACTGGGCATCGAGCTTCGGAAGATGCGAGACAGCGCAAAACAGACGACCGCCCAAGCCGCTGCCGTGTTCAACCTCGATCGAACGAAGATCACGCAGGTCGAGAAGGGTCACTACCCCATCACGGCTGAGCGTGTCCGGATGCTCGCGGAATCCTTCGGCGAGCCCGACGCCGAATACATCACAGCCCTCGCGTCCATGGCTGAGGAGCGGCACAAGGGTTGGTGGGACGAGTATCGCGGCTTTGTTCCGCAGGGTTTTCTCGACATCTGCGAGCTTGAGCACTACGCGATGGGCATGCAGTCGTACCAGATCTGCCATCCGCCGGGACCGATGCAGTCAGAGCGTTACGGTCGCGCGATCTTTCAGTATGCGCAGTCGCCGCTGAGTCCCCGTGTTGTCGAGACGCGAGTCGAACAACGCTTGCGCCGATCGCAGATGTTGATGGCGGAAGGGGCTCATCCTTACACGGCGATCGTCCACGAGGCCGCTCTGCGAGTGCAGTTTGGCGGCCGGGATGTCGCTCGGGAGCAGTTGGATTGGATGCTCGAACTCTCCCTGCGCCCTCACGTGACGCTTCGGGTGGTCACGTTCGAGTCGGGTGGCTTCATGGGATCCGGCCAGGCCATCATCTACGCGAACGGCCCTGTCCCTCGCCTCGACACGGTCCAATACGACTCGGTCGATGGGCCGATCTTCCTCCACACGACAGAGCATCTGAACACCTACCGCGGCATCATCGAGCGGATGACTGATCGGTCTCTTTCGGTTGAAGGTTCTCGCGACCTGATCGCGAGACTCAAGAAGGAGATATAGATCATGGAAGAGCTCCCCTGGGCACGCCCCACGTCGTGCGCCAACTCGAATAACTGCCCCGAAGTCGCCGTGGCCGACAACACCGTCTTCGTCCGGAGCAGTCTGCTACCCGATGCCGTCGCACAGCTCACCCTCAGCGAGTGGCGCGACCTCGTGTCCGCCATCCGTGCCGGCGAGTTCGACGCCTGACTCCCCGCTATACCGGCCGGGGACAGCGGCCCCCGGCCGGTGCGATTCGGCACATGGGTGTTGAGCTGCTAATATTTTCGACATCGCGAGGGAGATGATCTCTCGTCAGGCGTCAGCGGTGCTACCAGAGCACGTCCTACTTTCAGTAGGAAGAGTCCGTGCAACCCGGGCCTGGCGCTCCACAGTCGGAAGGGTCCGGCATCCACACGGGTGCCGGGCCCTTCCGCGTTTCCCGACCCGGGACAGGAGCAGCAAGTGCAGATCACGACCGACGACCTCTCCGGCCCCGAGATCGCCCGCTTCCTCGACGAGCACGTCCAGCAGATGCGGGCCATCTCCCCGCCGGAGAGCACCCACGCCCTCGACCTCGACGCCCTCCGCCGGCCCGGGATCACGTTCTGGTCGGTGCGGGACGACGGCGTCCTGGTCGGCTGCGGCGCTCTCAAGCAACTGGACGCAGACCACGCCGAACTGAAGTCGATGCGCACGGCGCCCCTGCGCAAGCGGAGCGGCGTCGCGTCCCTGCTGCTGGAGCACATCATCACCGAGGCCAGGCGCATGGGCTTCACCAAGCTGAGCCTGGAGACCGGCACGCCCGACTTCTTCCTGCCGGCCAGGAAGCTGTACGAGAAGTTCGGGTTCGTCCCCTGCGAGCCGTTCGCGGACTACCGGCCTGACCCGAACAGCGCGTTCATGACGCGAGCCCTCTGACCGACGGCGCCAGTCCGCCCGGCCGCGATTCGTCGCACGGGTGCTGAGCTGCTAATATTTTCGACATCGCGAGGGAGATGATTCCTCGTCAGGCGTCAGCGGTGCTACCAGAGCACGTCCTACTTTCAGTAGGAAGAGTCCGTGCAACCCGGGCCTGGCGCTCCACAGTCGGAAGGGTCCGGCATCCACACGGATGCCGGGCCCTTCCGCGTTGATGCGACCGAACCGATTCAGGCGGCGCGGGAGCCCTGCGCGACAACCAGCCAACACGGCGCCCCCGGGCGTCCGGCAGCACGATTCGGCGCACAGGCGTTGAGCTGCTAATATTTTCGACATCGCGAGGGAGATGATCTCTCGTCAGGCGTCAGCGGTGCTACCAGAGCACGTCCTACTTTCAGTAGGAAGAGTCCGTGCAACCCGGGCCTGGCGCTCCACAGTCGGAAGGGTCCGGCATCCACACGG
>NZ_JBHXTL010000242.1:0-6562 GCF_042677365.1 Kitasatospora sp. NPDC127116 | reverse complement strand
CCACCCACAGGGTCGGCAGTCTGAAAATCACCCAGCCCCCGGAGCACCCACCCCCGGAGCCGCCCCCGGCCCCCCACCCTCCCGAGAGCCCCCCTCCCGAAGACCACCCTCCCGAGAGCCCTCCCCCACAGAAGACCCCCGCAAGGCCCGCTCCAAATCCCGCAGAGCCTGCCCCACCAACCGCGTCCCCGCCCTCACCACATCCCGCTGCACCCCCGCCGGCGCCCCCGCCAGCCCCTCCTCCAACCACACCTGGGCGTCCCGCACCGCCCCGAACTCCACCGTCCGCCCCGTCAGCATCGCCCCCGCCGCGAGCGCCGTCGCCAGCCGCAGCTCCTCCGCGTACGCCCCCGCCCCCGGCACCGGCTCCGCGTCCCCCGCCGGCAGGTGGGCCTCCAGCAGCACCGCCGCCCGCCCGAGGGCCCCGACCGCCGCCCGGGCCCGGTCGATCTGGCGCCGGCTCACCCCGGCCAGCCCGGATTCGTGCCGCCCGGGTTCGGCGTCGGCCCGCTGCATCGCCTGGAACAGTTCGGAGCGCGCCTCCCGGGAGTCCAGCAGCGCGCTGCGCACCACCCGTCCGCGCGGCGCCGCCGGCTCCTCGTAGCAGGCGATCACCGCCGCCGCGTACCGTCCGGCGGCCGCCAGCCATTCGGCGAGCCGTTCGCCGAGCCGGGCGGTCTGCCAGGTCGGGAAGAGCGCGTACGTGACGAGTGCGATCGATCCGCCGAGCAGGGTGAGCCCGACCCGTTCGAAGGCCGTCACCAGCGGGTTGCCCTCCTGCAGTCCGAGCAGGAACACCACGTACGTGGAGATCCCGACCGTGGTGAGCGCGTACCCGGTGCGGAACGCCAGGTACGACCCGCCGATGCAGATCACCGCCAGCGCGGCCAGCACCCATTGCCCGGGGTGGGCGAGTTGCACCACGAGCGTCGAGACGGCGACTCCGACCACTGTTCCGGCCAGCCGGGCGACGCCCCTGCTGTAGGTCTGGGCGAAGTCCGGCCGCATCACCATCGCGGCGGTCATCGGCGCCCAGTACCCGTGGTGGAATCCGGCGAGCCGGGCCAGCAGGTAGGCGACGGTGACCACGCCGGCGAGCCGGACGGCGTGCTGGAAGATCGCCGAGCGCGGGTGCAGCTGCCGCCGCACGGCCCGTGCGGCGACCGGCAGCATCCGGGCGATGGTGGGCTTGCGCAGCGCCCCGCCGGCCCCGACGACGGGGGTGGTGATGGTGTCCTCGTCGTTGCGGTCCAGGGTGTCCGCGGCCTTCCGCAGCAGCCCGCCGAGCCGCCGGGCGGAGCGCCGGGCCGCGCCCTGGAGCCGCGGCCCGTCGTCGGAGCCGACCAGGGTGAGCGAGGGCGCGGAGCGGGGGAGCCGGACGGGGTCGCCGGTGCGGATCGCCCGGGCGAGGGCGTCCATGACCTCGGCGGCGGCGGCCAGCACTTCCCGGGCCCGGTCCCGGCCCGGCCCTTCTTCGGGGGCGCCGACCTTGGGGTCGGCGAGTGCGGCGAGGGTGGGCCGGATGCGCTCGGCGATGCCGCGCAGTCCGCGCAGCTCGGGCGGCCGGTGGCGGTCCTGCCAGGGGGTGAGGGCGGCGGCGTGGCGGGCCGTCATGAACGGCTCGGGGTCGACGTGCGCGGTCGGGTCCTGTCGCAACCGGCGGGCGTAGTCGGCGAGTTCGGCGTAGGTGTCGGCGAGGGCCTCCCGTTGGGCGGTCCAGCTGCCGATCGGCCAGACGGTGATGACGGTGGCCTGGGCGACTCCGCCCAGGGCGGCGACGAGCCCGTGGCCGAGCGCGGTGACCGTGCTGACCGGGAGTTGCACGACGATCAGCATCACCGAGACGGTGTTGGTGGCGACCACTCCGGCGGTGGGCCCGATCGCCCAGGCCAGTCCGGCGCCGAAGGCCCACACCGCGAGCAGCACCGGGAAGAGCCCGGGGACGCCGGCGGCCAGGTAGCCGAGGAAGGTGCTGATGCCGAGTCCGGCCCCGGCGGCGACGGCGAGGCTGGCCCGGGGCCGGAAGCTGCGCTGGAAGGTGGCCGAGCCGGCGATGAACGCGCCCATCGCGGCCGAGGTGGCGAGCGCGACCCCGCCGAGCGCGAGGGTGGGGAAGAGCACCAGCGCCACCGCGACGGCCCCGCGCACCGCCCGCTTGGGGTCGGTGAGCGCCCGGTCCAGGGTGAGTCCGGTCCGCGCGGTGTCACGAAGTGCGGCGAACCAGGACATAGCGACATCCTAGGCCGGATACCTCCGCCGGATCCGGCTCAGCCGCGCCGCCGCCCACAGCAGTGCCCCGGTCGGCAGGAACACCGCGTCCGCCGCGATCATCGCGAGCGAGAAGACCGGCAGCCCGAGCACGACCGCGATCCCCGCGTGCTCCAGCATCATGACGGCCAGCAGGCCGTTCTTGACCCGCCGGTTGAGCAGCGTGAACGGGAACGCCACCTGGAGGATCACGGTGCCGTAGGAGATCAGGAAGACCGGCAGCAGCGCCGAGCCGACCAGCGCGGACAGTCCCGGCCAGGGCGTGAAGTAGTCCAGGTGCAGCGGGTAGTACAGCGCGGTGCCGTCCTGCCAGCGCGAGCCCTGCACCTTGTACCAGCCGGCCGTGGCGTAGATCAGCACCACTTCGACGGCGATCACCAGCATCGCGCAGTTGTGCACCATGTTCGCCAGCGCGTCGAGGACCGCCCGCGGCTCGCCGTCCGGCCGCAGCCGGCCGAGCGTCCACCAGAGCCCGGCCGCCGTCCAGCTCGCCCAGAACAACGGGGACCAGCCGAGGTACGGGAAGGCCCGGTCGGTCCAGGTCAGGGTGTCCCCGGCGAAGCCGCCGAACTGACAGGCCGCCAGGGCGGCTCCGAGCACCGCCCAGAGCACCACTCCGGTCCGCCCGGGTCCTCGGCGCCGGGCGTCCAGCGACCAGACCTCGGCGCAGCGGGTGAAGACCAGGTAGACCGCCATCAGGTGGACGACGTTGTCGCCGCCGTCGCCGAGGAAGACGTCGCGGTTCTGCAGGGACAGCACGGTGACCAGGAACAGCACCGTGCTCGCCCTGGTCCGCCAGCCCAGCAGTACGGCCAGGGCGGCCAGCACGGCCAGGTGGTAGACCAGCTCGGACCAGAGCCGGCCGCCGAACCAGGGCAGCACGGTGAACGCCCCGTTGTCGGCCAGCAGCCGTTCGGCCAGCTCCGCCGACCAGGGGGAGAGGTCGCCGTACAGCACCCGCCGGTGCGGCCACTCGCGCAGCAGGTAGGCCAGCCAGACCAGTCCGAAGCCGATCCGCACCACCGCCGCCTGGTGGCGGCCGAGCGCCCGTCCGGTGAACGCCTCGGCGGCCCGGCCGAGCGGGGCCCGCGGCCCGCGTGCCGCCCCCGCCGCCCCGGACTCCACCGGCCGCGCGGCCCCGGTCTGCCGGGGCACCCCGCCGTCCGGCCCCGCCCCGTCCGGTGCCGCCCCGTCGGGTGCCGCGGTCCGCACCGTCGCCTCGTTCATCCGAGCAGCCCCCGGTAGTCCTCGTCCGTCACCGGCCACCACGGCAGCTCCCGCACCCGGGGCGCCGCCGGCGCGGGCTCGCCGCTCCAGGACGGCGGCGGGACGGTGGCCGCGGTCGACCGGAACTGGATCTCCACGACCCGCCCGCCGTCCGCCTCCCGGCCGATCCGCTGCAGGGCGATCCGCTTGAGGTACTGCTCGGCGAGCCTGCCGCGCGGGGAGGCCGGGGTCTCGTCCTGCGGGTTGTGCGAGCCGTCGTAGAAGTCCCAGGCCCGGCGCAGCAGGTTCTGCTCGACGTGGCTGGGCGCCGGGTTGCCCCGTATCGCGGCGACGTCCTGGGCGGTCAGCCCGATCCAGTCGTGGGTGCGGGTGGACCCGTCGGGCGCGGCGGTGCGGATCCGGGCGTCCACGCTCACGTTCTGCTGGAGCGGGTTGGGCGCGAACAGCTTCCAGTTCTGCTCGAACTCCGGGTACACCACGCCGTCGAGTTCGTCCCGGTACTGCCGGGACACCGAGTTGGCGGGCGCGACGTGCAGGAACACCGCGGCGAGGAACAGCCCGGTGCCGCCGGCCAGCACCGACCCGGCGAAGCCGAGGACCAGCTGCGCGGGCCTGGACCAGGTCCTCCCGGCAGCCGGCCGGTCCGTCGTCTCGGTCATGGCCTCCCCCGACCGGTCGGCGGGCGCCACCGGCCCGGTGCCGGCGCGCTCGCGCGCGCCCATCCTGCCGCACGGCACGGGCGGCGGGTGCCGGGCCGTCAGAGGACGAAGGCCTCCTGGCCGGTGCTGCTCACCATCGGACGGCCCGCACCCTGCCAGGCGTGCATCCCGCCGTCCACGTTCACCGCGTCCCGGCCCTGCTGGACCAGGTACTGGACGACCTGCGCGGAGCGGCCGCCGACCCGGCAGAGCACGTACAGCTTCTCCTCCGGCAGCTCGCCGAGGCGGGCGATCACCTCGCCGATCGGGATGTGCAGGGCGCCGTCGACGTGGCCGGCGTCCCACTCGTCCTGCTCGCGCACGTCCAGCAGGGCGGCGTCGGCGGGCACGGCGGCGGCGTCGGCGGAGGGGATCTGCGGGAACATCGTGTGGCTCTCCTGGGATTCGCGGGGATGCGTGTCATTGTCGCCCACCGGCGCCGTGCCCCGGCCGCCGGAGGCCGGGCCGTCCGCCGGGGCCGGGCCGCCGAGCAGCCGTTCCAGCTCGGCCCGGCGCTCGGCGGCCTTGGCCAGCAGTTCCTCGGCGAGCTGTTCCAGCAGCCGGTCCGGGTCCTGCGGGGCCAGGGCGAGCAGCTGGCCCATCGGGGTCTGCTCCAGCCGGACCTGCTCGGTGGCGGTCTCGGTGATCTTGGCGGTCAGCCAGTCCAGCCGGCGGCGCAGCCAGTCCGCGCGGTCGGGCGCGTCGACGGCGGGCGCGGCCTGCGGCGCGGTGGACCACTCGGCGGCCAGGGCCCCCAGGGCGGTCGCGTCCCCGTACGCGTAGGCCTCGTTGACCCGGGCCAGGAAGGCGGCCCGGCGCTGCTGCTCGGCCGGGTCGGTGGTCAGGTCGGGGTGGGCGCGGCGGACCAGCTCGCGGTAGATCCGCTGGGCGTCCTTGCCGGGCCGCACCCGCTCGGGTGCGGCGGGCGGCGGGGCCGCCTCCCCGTCCTGGCCGGCCTGCTCGCGCACCGAGTCGAAGAGCGCGTCCAGGTCCGGCAGGTCCTCGACCTGCTGCCGTGCCTCGGCGGCCCGGCGCAGGTCCTCCGGCCGGCCGGTGCGGGCCGCGACGGCCTCGGCGACCAGCGCGTCCAGTTCGTCCAGCCGGGCGTACAGCGGGCCGAGCAGCTGGTGGTGGATCAGCGCGAAGTTGTCGATCTCGACCCGCAGCGTCTGGACGTCCACGTCCATGCTGAGCCAGGCGAGCTCGGCGGCGGCGACCCGCTCCTCCAGTGCCTGCTGCTCCGGGTCCGTCCAGCGGGCGGGGCTCTGCGCGCTCACTTGTCGCCTCTGTCTCGTCCGGCCGGATGCGTCCTGCGGACCACCCGTACGGGCGGTCCGGCCTGCCACCCTACCGCCGTGGTCGCGGGCCCCGTCCGGGTGAACCGGGGGCACGAACCGGCGTGCGGCACACGACACGCAACCGATCCTGAGGAATCTCCCCGTTTCGGTGTCGAGCCCGGCCCGGTCCGTGCTTCGCTGGTATCCGCACAGCGTGCCTTCCTCCGGAGCGACGGCCGCCCCCGGGCGCGGCGGCCAGGCGGGAGCAGAGCGAATCCATGGTGGCCGAGTCCAACTCCACACCGCGGCCGGCGGGCGACGGAACCGCGCCGGGCGACCACCCGACGGGTGTGGCCGCCCTGGTCCGGCTCGTCCCCGTCCTGGTCGACCGGTCCGGCCGGATCGCCCAGTGGGGCCGGGCCGCCGAGGAACTCTTCGGCCACCGCGCCGAGGTCGCCCACGACCGCCCGGCCTCCGGCCTGCTGCCCGCCCTGGAACCCCGGGCGCGCGAACGCTGCTCCGTCCGCCGCCCCTGCGACGCGTTCGACACCCTCGCCGAGCGGACCGCCGACGGCCGCCCCTGGGCCGGCCGGCTGACCGTCACCGACCGCGAGGAGCACCAGCGCGACGTGCTCTGGTGGGCCTACCCGCTGCCCGGCCCGGCCGGCGGACTGCTGGCGCTGGCCGCCGACGCCCGCCCGCTGCGCTCCACCGGGCCGCGGCTCGCGCTCGGCGAGCGGCTGCTCCCCTTCGCCGCCGCGCCCGGCGCCCGGGGCGGCTTCCACACCCTGACCGCGGCGCTCACCCCGGCCGGTCGGCCGGTGCCCGAGCCGCTGGCCCGGCTGCTGCCCGCCGGCCACCGCGCGGCGCTGCTGGCCGCGCTGGACCGGGGCGGACTGCCCGCCCTGCGGCTGGACCCGGCCACCGTGCTGCCGGTGCTGCCCGCCGACGCGCAGACCGGTACGGCGCACGCGGCCGCCGGCCTCGGCCGCCGCTACCCGACGCCCCAGCAGCGCGCCGCCCGGGTCGGCCCGCCGCCGCAGCCCGAACAGGGCGCGCCCGGCCGCCGGCCGCCCGGCCCGCTGCCCGTCC
>NZ_JBHXTL010000241.1:0-6612 GCF_042677365.1 Kitasatospora sp. NPDC127116 | reverse complement strand
ACGGGCAAAACGGACACTGCTAGCCGTCGTCGTTCATCGCATCCGTGTGTGAGCGCCCTCACCGGCCGGGATCCGACGGCATCGCTGACGGGCCCGCCACCGTCACACCGGGTCACCACCGACCGGCCGCCGTTGAGACCCCCGCCACACCCCGCAGACGTGCCCCCGCCGGTCCGTGCGTTGACGGATGATGCGTGGTGCTGCCGGGAGCATCCCGGCCCGGTGCCCCGCGGCACCGAGGCACCGAGGGGGAGATTGTGCGATTCACCGGCCGGGTCCCCGGCGTCCTGTCGACCATCCTTCTGGCAGCGGGAGCCGTGGCCGCCCCGCAGGCCGGTGCGGCGCCCGCCGCACCGTGCTCGGGCGGCCGGGTGCTGGACGTGGTCGCCCACCACGACGACGACCTGCTCTTCCTGGCCCCCGACCTGATCCACGACCTGGCGAACCCCGACGTCTGCGTGCGGACCCTGTTCCTGGTCGGCTCGTACTACAGCCGGGACGGCGTCTCGGCGCATCCCACGGACGCCGACAAGTACGCCTACATGGAAAGCCGTGAGGCCGGCGACCGCGAGGCCTACCGGGCGGCCGCCGGCCTCCCCGGCGACTGGCAGCACGCGCCCTACTCGGCGGCGGGCGTGCGGGCGACGACCTGGTCGCTGGGCGGCCGGATCTCCACGGTCGAGCTGCGCGTGCCCGACGCCGCCGCGTCCAACGACGCCGGCACGATGTTCAAGGGCCAGCTGTGGGCGCTGTACGCGGACGGCCGGGAGGCCTGGCCCGTCCCGGGCGCGGACGCGCCGGTGCAGCAGCGGCTGAGCCGCGAGCAGGTCCTCGCCTTCGTCCAGGGCGTCATCGACGACTACGGGCCGACCGTGATCAACACCGAGGATCCGTCGGCGGACCACCAGCGGAGCTCCATGGACGGGAACTTCCACCCCGACCACGTCGCGACGACCAGGCTGCTGCTCGGCGCCCTGAACCGTCGCGGCGGGACCTGGCCGCGCATGACCTACTACCGGGACTACCTGGCCCGGGAGTCGGCCCCCAACCTGGACGGCCCGGCGCAGGCCCGCAAGCAGCAGGTCTTCGAGGCCTACTGCCCGTACGACGACGAGATCCACCGCGGCGGCACCTGCCGACCGGACTACGCCGACTGGTACCGGCGCCAGTACTACGCCGACTCGACGTGGCGGGGCTCCTACATCCTGCCCATGTCCTACGGCGTCGAGGACCCGAAGCTCGACCAGCGCTACCGCGTCGTGAACCGCTCCACCGGCCTCTACCTCGACGTCTCCGGCTCCTCGGTCGCCGACCAGGCCCCCCTGCTCGGCTTCTCCCCCACCGGGAACCCCAACCAGGCCTTCACCTTCAGGGCCGCCCTGGGCGGCTGGAACCTGCGCCCGGTGCACAGCGACCAGTGCCTGGACGTGACCGGGTCGAGCACCACCACCGGCACCCCCCTGATCCAGTTCCACTGCACCGCCGTCACCGTCGGCCCCGCCGACGTGTCACTGATGTCCAGCCCCAACCAGGCCTTCCGCGTCCGCGGCGACCGCACCGGCGGCTACACCATCACCAACGCCAATTCCGGCCTCGCCCTCACCTCCCCCGCCCGGGCCGGAGGATCGGTCACCCAGGCACCCGCCGCCGGCACCCCCGACCAGCTGTGGGACCTCGTCCCGGCCTGACCCGCGCCGTGGCGCCCCGGCCGGCTCATGACCCGGTGCGGCACGACCCGGTGCAGCAGCAGGGCCGGGCCGAGGGTGCCGGTGGGGCGGTCGCGGACGGCCGGTGGTCGCCGTCGGTGAGGCGGTCGGGGCCGGCGGCCTCGCGGGCGCGGGCGGCGATCTCCCGTCGGTGGCGCTCACGGCGCAGGGCCCGCTGGAGTTCGGGGTCGTCGTCCGGGTCGTAGAGCGCGGAGGCGGTGGCGGCGACGTGGTCGTGGATGCGCTGCCATTCGTCGCGGGCGGTGGCCGCGTGGAGGGCGGCCTCCTCCCCGGCGTCGGTGTGCCGGTAGGCGGTGCGCTGGATCCTCCGGGCGGCGGCGAGGGCCTGGGCGATGGCGCGCGGGCTCGTCCCGGCGGCCCGGAGGCGGACCCGGTGCCGGACGTCGCCGAGCAGCCCCTGCTCCCGGTCGTCCGGGGATTCGCCCGTGGGCGTTACGGGGCGCCGGCACGCGGCCCGGCGGCGTGCCCGTCCGCCGACTGCGGGCCATGGTGTTCTTCCGCAGGAGGTACCGGAGCGGCCGCGGAGAAGGACGTCGCATGGTGTGGGTCGGCAGGTCCTCGGAGCTGGTGCGGCGGGCATGGGCGGTGAACCGGCCGCTGGCCGTCACCGCCGGCCTGATGGCCCTGATGCTGGTCACCGCCCTGGTGGGCCTCGTCGCCGATCCCCGGTCGGTCACGGGGCAGCCCGCCTGGGCGAAACCGGCCCGCTTCGCGCTGTCGATCGCCGTCTACTCCCTCACCCTGCTGTGGCTGCTCACCTTCGTCCGCGGCCACGATCGTCCCGTGCGGGTGGTCTCCTGGACGACGGCCGTGTCGCTGACCGTCGAGATGGCCCTGATCGCCGCCGCGGCGGCGTCCGGCACCACCAGCCACTTCAACTTCGGTACGGCGACGGCGACGGCGGTCTGGATGACGATGGCCGCCTTCATCGTCGCCACCTGGGCGATGGCCCTGGCGACCGTCGTCCTGCTGCTGCGCCAGCGGGTGCGGCCGCCGGTGTTCGCGTGGGGGCTCCGCCTGGGCATGACGGTGTCCGCTCTGGGCATGGCCGTCGCGTTCCTGATGACGCTGCCCACCTCCCGGCAGCGCGCGGCCGCCGCGCAGGGCCACGGTCTGCCCGTCGTCGGCGCGCACACCGTCGGGCTCGCCGACGGCGGCCCGGGACTTCCGGTGACCGATTGGAGCACCCTCGGGGGCGATCTGCGGATCCCCCACTTCGTCGGCCTCCACGCACTCCAGGTGCTGCCGCTGATCGGCTTCCTCCTCACCACCAGGCCGCGCGGGGTGTCCGCGCGCCACCGCGTCGCGCTGATGTGGATCGCCGCGCTGGCCTACCTGGGCCTGGTTCTCCTCCTCCTCCGGCAGGCGCTGCGCGCCCGGCCGCTCACCGCCCCCGACACGGCGGCCGCGGCCGCGTTGCTCGCTCTCGCGGCCGCCACCGGGACGGCCGTCCTCGCGGTCCGCCGCCACGGCCGCGGCACGGAAAGCCGTTAGGCACCCGCGTCACCGGCCTGAACCGCCGGTGCCCCGGGGGCGCCGGGGTTGTCCCTGGGCGTGCGTATCGTCCGGGGCGGCAGGTACCACGGACGTGAGAAGGAAAGGGGCGGGCATGAGCGAGGTCCGGCAGGAGACCCGCGAGTACCTCGACGGGCTGTTCACTCCGGGTGTGCGGATCGGCGGCGATCCGCACACCCCGTACAGCTGGATCGAGATCGCCGAGCTGAAGGAGGTCACCACGATCCGGCTGCCGAGCGGGCGGCTGGTCGTGGACTCGCCCTGGAGCACCGGGGCGCCGCGCGAGCTCGCGGTCCGCGTGCCGCCCGGCGAGTACCCGGTGGACGTCTCCTGGGCCGACTGGCCCCGCCTCGCCGACGGCTACTACACCGAGCACCGGATGTGTGCCGCGACGCGCCTGCGCGTGCGCGACGAACCGGTGGCCACCTGGCAGCTCGCCCTCGGCGTGGGCGAGGACCCGGCGCTGCGCTCCGCCGGCGCGGGGTACGACGCGGAGGAGGCGATGGGCTGCTTCGCCGACGCCACCGCCTGGCAGGCGCTGACCGGGCCCTTCCGCCAGGGTCCGGCGGCCGAACGGGGCACCGAGGACCTCTGCGAGGGCCACTTCGAGCTCCTCCGCGACGAGGAGCACCGGGCCGACCTGCTGACCTTCGGCGTCCCGGAAGGCTGGGGGCAGGTCTGGGAGGGCCTGGCCCGCGACGGCGGGATCGCGGCGATCGTCGCACCCGGCCCGGTGCCCACCAGCCCGTGGGACTGAGCGGTCCGGCCGTCGTCCGCGGCCGGGCGCGGGCGGCCCGTGCCGAGGTCAGCCGGCTTCCGGTGCCGGGCCGGGGCGGGCGGTGCCCGCCATCGCCTGGGCGTGCAGGCAGGCGCGGGCGTGCGACAGGGCCGCGGCGGCGCCGCGCAGGTGGTGGTTGACGACGGGGAGCAGGGTGCCGCGCAGGCGGTCGGCGGTGTGCAGTGCGGCGGCGGCCTGTTCCAGCAGCTCGCCGGCGCGGTGTATGGCCTGGCCGCGGTCGCTGGCGCGGTACTCCTCGGCGAGGGCCGCGGCGGCATGGGCGAGTTCGCCGACGCCGGGGTCTTCGACGGGTTCGGCGCCGAAGAACTCCAGCACGGACGCCAGTTCTGCCAGCCGGGCGTTGCGGCGCTTGTCCCACCAGGTGCTCACGTTGCGATCATGCACCACGACGCACCGCGATGTGGGGGGAACGGGTCAACTTCCCTGCGCGGGGGAGAATCCGGCCCGCCGGGGTGGGTGACCGGCGCTTCCGGCCTCCGGGGGCGGCGCCGGGGGCGTACGCACGATCGGCGCGCGCCCCCAGGACGGCGCGCAGCGCCGGGCGGTGCGGGATCCCTCCGCCGCCCGCACCGGGTCAGTAGCCGTCGTACGGCTGGCAGCCGGGGCAGACGTCGATCTGCACGCCGGGTGCGGGGCAGGGGTAGAACCAGCCCGCGAGAGCGGCCCGTTGGTGGATCAGCGGGCCGTCGGTCTCGGCCCTGCCGTCGTGGAAGACGGCACCGCACCCGCGGTCGCAGGTCATGGTGCCGATCGGGCGGGTGTCGGCCCCCGCGAACGTGACAGCCATCTCGGCTCCTCTCTCCCGGCTGTCAGTCTGCCGACCCCGGCGGGCGGTGAACAGGCCGCGGCGGAAGCGGCGCCGCCGAGGTGGGCGCGGGCGCCGGGCCGCTGGGCTGCTGGGCCGAACCCGTAACGAAGTGGACAAAGTAGGATGGCTGAACTCCCGCGCTACGCGCGAAGAGTTCCATAAATGTTCTATTTGCCCGTTTCATTCTCCCGCTTCACACGCACGGAGCCACCCTCATGGACAACCTGTCCACCGTCGACGTCGACGGCGCGATAGAGACCCGCGGTATCGAACCCGTCCCGGACCACGAGCGCCGGGGCAGAGTCCGCGAGCTCTTCCCGACCTGGGTCGCGGCGAACATCAGCGTCCTGCTCCTCACCATGGGCGCGGCCCTGGTGGTGTTCAACCAGTTGAACTTCTGGCAGGTCCTGATCGTCGCCGCGTGCGCCGCACTCGCCTCCTTCGGCATGGTCGGCGTGCTGTCGGTCTCCGGGAAGTGGGGCGGCGCCCCGGGCGCCACGCTCTCCCGGGCCACCTTCGGGGTGCGCGGCAACCTCTTCCCCGGCGCGATCCTCTGGGTCGCCCGGTTCGGCTGGGAGACGATCAACGCCGTCACCGGCGCCTACGCCGTGCTGACCGTCCTCGACCTGATGTTCGGCGTCAAGAGCAACACCGCGCTGATCGTCATCACGCTGTTCGCCTTCGTCGCCTGCACCTTCCTGGTCTCCGGCATGGGCCGCAAGGCGCTGAACGTCTGCAACACCTGGTCGACGTACCTCTTCGGCGTCTTCAGCGTCCTGGTCCTGGGCTACCTGATCGCGACCATGAACTGGAGCGAGGTCTTCTCCAAGCCCGCGGGCACCACCGCGATGATGATCGCCGGCATCGGGACCATCGCCGCCGGCGGCATCAGCTGGGTCCCCACCGGCCCGGACTTCGCCCGCTACCTGCCGCACTCCGCCTCCGGCCGGAAGATCGTCGGCGTGACGGTCTCCGGCGCCGGCCTGGTGATGGTGCCGATGGTGCTGATGGGCGCCGTGATGGCGGTGGCCTCGCCCGGCCTGGCGCAGGCCGCGGACCCGGTCTCCTTCCTCGGCGACCTGCTGCCGACCTGGCTGGCCGTGCCCTACCTGCTGACCGCGATCGTGGGCATGCTGCTGATCAACAGCCTCTCCATGTACTCGGCCGGCTTCACCGCGCAGACCATGGGCGTGAAGCTGCCGCGCGCCACGGCCGTCAGCATCAACGCCGTGATCTCGCTGGTCGGCGGCCTGCTGCTGATGCTGGTCGCCAAGAGCTTCCTGGGCTCCTTCATCACCTTCCTGATCCTGCTCGCCGTCTCCTTCTCGGCCTGGATCGGCGTCTACGCGGTGGACATGTTCCGCCGCCGGTCGCGTGCGGTGCGCTACGACGCCGCCGCGCTGATGGACACCAGCAGGAACAGCCCGTACTGGTACAAGGCCGGCTTCTGCTGGCAGGCGATGGTCTCCTGGGTGCTCGCGCTGCTGATCGGGCTCGCCTTCACCAAGTGCGACTGGTTCGCCGGCCCGTTCTCCGACACCCCGATCGGCAAGTACGGGCTCGCCTGGGCGGCGACCATCGTGATCTCCGGCGCGATCATGGCCGTGCTCCCCGCGCCCCGGGAGAACACCCCCGCCGCCACCACCGCCGAGCAGCCCGCCGACGTCCCGGCGGAGCGCACCGAGCGGGTCACCGTCTGACCGCACGGCGCGAACCCCCGTACGCCCCGGACCGCCCGGGTGCCGGCTCCACCGAGCCGGCAC
>NZ_JBHXTL010000240.1:0-6830 GCF_042677365.1 Kitasatospora sp. NPDC127116 | reverse complement strand
GTGCTCCGGGTCCCCCACCCGCGGGCGGCGGCGCGTTTCCCCGCCCCCCTCTCCCCTTAGGGGCGGGGGCCCCCGACCGGTTACCGGTCGGGGCCCGCCGTCCGTCTCGACGCCCGGCGGCTCAACGCCCCAGCAGCTCGCCGCCGTTGCAGTGCAGGATCTCGCCGGTGATGAACCCGGCCTCGGGCGAGGCCAGGAAGTGCACCGCCGCCGCGACCTCGCCGCTCTCGCCGATCCGCCCGAGCAGGGTGCGGGCGGCCCGGCGGGCGACCTCGGCCTCGTCCAGCCGCGGCCCGAAGAACTCGGTGCCCGCGACGGTGCCCGGCGCGACGATGTTGGCGGTGATGCCCGAGGTGCCCAACTGGGCGGCCAGGAAGTGGTTCCAGGCGTGCAGCGAGGCCTTCGCAGCGCCGTACGAGCCGGCCCCGCGCAGGGCGGCGATGGAGCTGACGGTGACCACCCGGCCGGAGCCCGGGGTGAGCCGGTCGCGGACCGACTCGGTGAGCAGCACCACGGTCAGCACGTTGCGCTCGAAGTCGCCGCGCCAGCGCGCCAGCAGGGCGTGCGGCCCGCCGCCGACCACGGTCTCGCGGCTGCCGGCGTTGTTGATCAGGACGTCGATGCGCTCGGGCAGTTCGGCGAGCGCGGCCTCGACGGCGTCCGGGTCGGCGAGGTCGCACACCAGCGGGGTGACGTTCGGTCCGAGGTCGGCCGCGGCCTTCTCCAGGACCTCCCGGCGGCGCCCCACGATCATCACGTGGTCGCCGGCCTCGACGAACCGCCGCGTGACTTCGTACCCGATTCCCGTGCCACCGCCGGTGACGACGACGTTCCTGGCCATCTGCGCACTCCCTCCCCAGTTCCGCCGTCGCGCGGCGAATGTGCGCGACGGTCCGTACCGGAATGCCACGATTCCTATCACGCTCGGTTGCCGTGACTGCGGGGAGGGTGACGTCCCGCGCGAGCGAAGGTGTGATATGGGCGTGGTACGACGCGCACACGGAGCGTGGCGAGAGGCAGCTCACACCCCCCGGGCGTAACTTCTCGCACCCTGATACGTCTTAGGTTGGTAGTGCGGCAGTTTTTCCGATGGGCGGGGACACGCTGAACGGCAATGTGTCCCCGCGCTTCCAGGACTGCCGCCGACGGGGCTCCGGCGGGCCCCGGGAACGGTCGTCGAACCCGACGGCCTTCGCGCACGACGCCGGGGTTCTGGCGGGCCTGGGACGCTTTGAGCGGCCGTCCCCGGCTGCGGCCGACCCCGGAGTCGTGCGCCGTACGGTTCCGTCCCCGCGCGGGCCCTCGGGCGCGCCACCGGGACGCGAAGGGGCCCGGCCGCGCGACAGCGGCCGGGCCCCTCTCAGCTTCCGCGCGGGCCGGTGGTCGGCTCCGCCACGGTCAGCGGGCGTCCAGCGGGACGTAGTCGCGGATCGCGGTGCCCGTGTAGATCTGGCGCGGACGGCCGATCCGGCTGGTCGGGTCGTTGATCATCTCGTGCCAGTGGGCGATCCAGCCCGGCAGCCGGCCGAGCGCGAACAGCACGGTGAACATGCTGGTCGGGAAGCCCATGGCGCGGTAGATCAGGCCGGTGTAGAAGTCCACGTTCGGGTACAGCTTGCGCGAGATGAAGAAGTCGTCCTTGAGGGCGTGCTCCTCCAGCTTGAGCGCGATGTCCAGCAGCTCGTCGCTCTTGCCGAGCTGGCCGAGGACCTCGTGCGCGAGCAGCTTGACCTGGGCGGCGCGCGGGTCGAAGGCCTTGTAGACCCGGTGACCGAAGCCCATCAGCTTGACGCCGGCTTCCTTGTTCTTCACCTTCGTGATGAAGGCGTCGACGTCGCCGCCGTCCTTCTGGATGCTCTCCAGCATCTCCAGCACGGCCTGGTTGGCGCCGCCGTGCAGCGGGCCCCACAGGGCCGAGATGCCGGCCGAGATCGAGGCGAACAGGTTGGCGTGGCTGGAGCCGACCAGGCGCACGGTGGAGGTCGAGCAGTTCTGCTCGTGGTCCGCGTGCAGGATGAGCAGCTTGTCCAGCGCGTTGACGACGACCGGGTTGAGCTCGTAGTCCTCGGCGGGGACGGCGAAGGTCATCCGCAGGAAGTTCTCGACGTAGCTCAGGTCGTTGCGCGGGTAGACGAAGGGCTGGCCCATCGCCTTCTTGTACGCGTACGCGGCGATCGTCGGCAGCTTGGCGAGGAGGCGGACCGTCGACAGGTGGCGCTGGGCCGCGTCGAACGGGTTGTGGCTCTCCGGGTAGAACGTGGACAGCGCGCCGACGACCGAGGACAGCATGGCCATCGGGTGGGCGTCCCGCGGGAAGCCCTGGAAGAAGCGCTTGACGTCCTCGTGCAGCAGGGTGTGCTGGGTGATCTCGCGGTTGAACTCCGCCAGCTGGTCCGCGTTGGGCAGCTCGCCGTTGATCAGGAGGTACGCGGTCTCGATGAAGCCGCCATCGGAGGCGAGCTGCTCGATCGGGTAGCCGCGGTACCGCAGGATGCCGTTGTCACCGTCCACGAAGGTGATCGCGGACTTGTACGCGGCGGTGTTACCGAAGCCGTTGTCCAGGGTGACCAGGCCGGTCTGCGGGAGCAGCTTCGAGATGTCGAAGCCGGAGTTGCCCGCAGTGCTCTCGACGACGGGGTACTCGTACTCGCCGTCCTGGTACCTCAGTACTACCGAGTTGTCGCTCACGTCTTCCTCACCGACGAAATGAATCCTCTTCCAAGGTGCCCTGACTGTCTCTACCATCCCCCATCCGGAGGACAGTCGCGCACCCGGGGTGGCCCGAAAGGGCCCGCCCCTACAAAACCTGCCGCCGCAGCCGGTACGAACCGGACAAGATCGGCACCACCCTAGGCTCTGCCGTAAATCTCTTCACGTCAAGAGAACATTAGAGGCAACCATCCCGTTGGATAATCATCCAGCTGTCAGCCGATGGTCGAGCGCGGTGTGCCTCCGACCTGCGCTGACGGCCCGGACCGCCTGCCCGATCGCCTTGCGTGACCCCACCAGCACCACCAGTTTCCTCGCCCTGGTCACAGCGGTGTAGAGCAGATTTCGCTGGAGCATCGTCCAAGCGGACATGGTGACCGGAATCACCACGACCGGGTACTCGCTGCCCTGCGAGCGGTGGATCGTCACCGCGTACGCGTGGGCCAGCTCGTCCAGTTCGTCGAAGTCGTACGACACCTCCTCGTCCTCGTCGGTGAGCACCGTCAGCCGCTGGTCGTCGACGGCGAGGGCGGTCACCACTCCCACTGTGCCGTTGAAGACGCCGTTGCGCCCCTTGTCGTAGTTGTTGCGGATCTGGGTGACCTTGTCCCCCACCCTGAACGTGCGCCCGCCGAAACGGCGTTCGGCCAGCCCCTCCCGGGCCGGCGTCACCGCCGCCTGGAGCAGGGTGTTCAGGTTCCCCGCGCCGGCCGGGCCGCGGTGCATCGGCGCCAGCACCTGCACGTCCCGGCGCGGGTCGAAGCCGAACTTCTGCGGGATCCGGCGCGCCACCACGTCCACCGTCAGCCCGGCCGCCCGCTCCGCGTCGTCCTCGGCGAACAGGAAGAAGTCCGCCAGACCGTCCGTCAGCGGCGGCCTGCCCTCGTTGATCCGGTGCGCGTTGGTCACCACCCCGGACTGCTGGGCCTGCCGGAAGATCCTGGTCAGCCGCACCGACGGGATCGGCCCGCCCTCGGCCAGCAGATCCCGCAGCACCTCCCCGGCACCCACCGAGGGCAACTGGTCCACGTCCCCCACGAACAGCAGGTGGGCCCCCGGCGGCACCGCCTTGACCAGCTTGTTCGCCAGGATCAGATCCAGCATCGAGGCCTCGTCGACCACCACCAGGTCCGCGTCCAGCGGCCGGTCCCGGTCGTACGCGGCGTCCCCGCCCGGCTTCAGCTCCAGCAGCCGGTGCACCGTCGAGGCCTCCACCCCGGTCAGCTCCGCCAGCCGCTTCGCCGCCCGGCCGGTCGGCGCCGCCAGCACCACCTTGGCCCGCTTCGCCAGCGCCAGCGTCACGATCGACTTCACCGTGAACGACTTGCCGCACCCCGGACCGCCCGTCAGCACCGCGACCTTCTCGGTCAACGCGAGCCGCACCGACTGCTCCTGCTCCGGCGCCAGTTCGGCCCCGGTCCGCTTCGCCAGCCACTCCAGCGCCACCGGCCAGTCCACGTTCCCGAACCACGGCATCCGGTCCGCGTCCGACCGCAGCAGCCGGACCAACTGGTTGGCCAGCGAGATCTCCGCCCGGTGGAACGGCACCAGGTACACCGCCGTCACCGGCTCGCCGCCCTCCCCCGGGACCGCCTCGCGCACCACCCCCTCCGCCGCCACCAGCTCCGCCAGGCAGTCGATCACCAGCCCGACGTCCACCTGGAGCAGCTTCACCCCGTCCGCGATCAGCCGCTCCTCCGGCAGGAAGCAGTGCCCCTGGTCGGTGCTCTGCGACAGCGCGTACTGCAGGCCCGCCTTCACCCGCTCCGGGCTGTCGTGCGGAATGCCCACCGCCTGGGCGATCCGGTCCGCCGTCAGGAAGCCGATGCCCCACACGTCCGAGGCCAGCCGGTAGGGCTCGTTGCGCACCACCCCGATCGAGCCGTCGCCGTACTGCTTGTAGATCCGCACGGCCAGCGAGGTGGACACCCCGACCCCCTGCAGGAAGACCATCACCTCCTTGATGGCCTTCTGCTCCTCCCAGGCCTCCGCGATCTTCTTCGTCCGCTTCGGCCCCAGCCCCGGCACCTCGATCAGCCGGCCCGGCTCGTTCTCGATCACCTCCAGGGTCTCCACCCCGAAGCGCTCCACGATCCGCTCGGCGAACCGCGGCCCGATCCCCTTGATCAGCCCCGAGCCCAGGTACCGCTGGATCCCCTGGACGGTGGCGGGCAGCACCGTGGTGTAGTTCTCCACCGTGAACTGCCGCCCGTACTGCGGGTGCGAACCCCACCGCCCGTGCAGCCGCAGCGACTCGCCGACCTGCGCCCCCAGCAGCGCGCCCACCACCGTCAGCAGGTCGTTCCCGCCCCGCCCGGTGTCCACCCGGGCCACCGTGTAGCCGGTCTCCTCATTGGCATAGGTGATCCGCTCCAGCACGCCCTCGACCTGCGCGAGCTGGAGCGGCACCTGCTGCCCGGACTGCGCCGCCTGCTTGCTCACCGGACCCCCTTCGACCGGTACGGGTGGATCAATGCCGCTACGCACCGTACCGCCCCGTACCGACAGCCCCGGAACCGTTGCCTGCCGTGCACCGCCCCGGCCGAGGTGCCAGGCTGGGAGGAACCGAGGGGGACCGCCGTCGACCGCGCCCGCCCGGGCCCCGTCCGAGGAGCAGTGCCGCCATGCTCAACACCGACTTCCGCCCCGGTTCCCCGGACTGGCTCGACCTGAGCAGCCCCGACACCCGCGCGTCCGTCGACTTCTACACCACGCTGTTCGGCTGGACCTTCGACTCCGCCGGCCCCGAGGCCGGCGGCTACGGCTTCTTCCAGCTCGACGGCCGGACCGTCGCCGCCCTCGGCCCGCTCCCCGACGAGGCGACCCCGCCCGGCTGGACGCTCTACTTCGCCACCGAGGACGCCGACCGCACCACCGCCCTGGTCGAACAGGCCGGCGGCCGCGTCCGGTACGCCCCCTTCGACGTCTTCACCGCGGGCCGGATGGCCGGCTGCACCGACCCGACCGGCGCCGACTTCGCCGTCTGGCAGCCGCACGACACCCGCGGCCTGGACCTCGTCACCGAGGAGGGCAGCCTCTGCTGGGCCGAGTGCTACAGCGTCGACGCCGAACGCGCCAAGTCCTTCTACCGCGCCGTCTTCGACTGGCAGGAGCAGGACGTCCCGCTCGGCGAGGTGATGTACACCGTCCTCACCCCGGCCGGCGGCGGCACCGACGACGCCCACGGCGGCATCATGCAACTCGGCCCCGAACACACCGCGCGCGGCACCGGCTCGCACTGGCTCCCCTACTTCGAGGTCCCCAACACCGACGCCAGCCTCGCCATCGCCGCCACCCTCGGCGCGACCGTACGGATCCCGGCCATGGACGTGCACGGCGTCGGCCGTCTGGCCCAACTGGTCGACCCGCACGGCGCCGTCTTCGCCGTCATCACCAGCACCAAGCCCGGGGAGTGACGGCCGATGGGGCCCACGACCCTCGGGACCCACGGCCCTTCAGAAGGGCAGTGAAGGGGTGCTACGGGCGTAGACAGGGTGTGGTGGCCGCCTCGCATGCTTCTAGTCTCTGATCATGACTGAAACGGCTGTTCTGACGATCCGACGGGCCACCGCCGACGACCTGCCGGCGATCGTGGCCATGCTGGCCGACGACCCGCTGGGCGCCACCCGCGAGAGCCCCGACGACCTCACCCCCTACCGCGCCGCCTTCGCCCGCCTCGACGGCGACCCCCACCAGCACCTGGTCGTCGCCGACCGGGCCGGCCGCACCGTCGGCACCCTGCAGCTCACCGTCGTCCCGGGCCTCTCCCGGGCCGGCGCCACCCGAACGATCATCGAGGGCGTCCGCATCCACGCCGAGGAACGCGGCAGCGGACTGGGCACCGACCTCATCCGCTGGGCCGTCGACCGCTCCCGGGAACTCGGCGCCGACCTCGTCCAGCTCACCTCCGACGCGACGCGCACGGACGCGCACCGCTTCTACGAGCGGCTCGGCTTCACCGCCTCGCACGTCGGGTTCAAACTCAAGCTCTGACAATCGCTCAAGCTCTGAGAATCGCCGGGAAACGCGAAGAACCCCCATCCGGATCCCGGATGGGGGTTCTTCTGAAGAATTGTTCGGCGGCGTCCTACTCTCCCACAGGGTCCCCCCTGCAGTACCAT
>NZ_JBHXTL010000239.1:0-7045 GCF_042677365.1 Kitasatospora sp. NPDC127116 | reverse complement strand
CCCGGACGGCTACTGTCTCGAGTGCGCGGTCTTGTTTATAACAGAGCGGATCTGGGACCGCACCACCGGACGGGAGGTCGCCACCCTCACCGGCCACACCCGCGAGGTACGCTCCGTCGCGATCTCCCCCGACGGCACCTGGCTCGCCACCACCGGAAACGACGGCACCGTGCGGATCTGGGACCGCACCACCGCCACCGAAACCGCCACCCTCACCCACGGCGTGTCCGCGGTGGCGATCTCACCTGACAACACCTGGCTCGCCACTACCAGCCACGACGGCCTAGTGCAGATCTGGGACTGCGCCACCGGACGGGAGACCGCCACCCTCATCAGCCACACCCACGGTGTGACCGCGGTGGCGATCTCCCCCGACAGCACCTGGCTCGCCACTGCTGGCTTCAGCGGGGCCGTGCGGATTTGGGACCGCACCACCGGACGAGAGACCGCCACCCTCACCGGTCACACCGACATGGTGACAGCGGTGGCGATCTCCCCCGACGGCACCTGGCTCGCCGCCGGAGGCATCGGTAGGACGGTGCGGATCTGGGACCGCACCACCGGACGAGAGACCGCCACCCTCACTGGCCATACTCGCGCCGTACTGTCGATGGCGATCTCCCCTGACGGCACCTGGCTCGCCACCACCGGAAACGACGGAACAGTGCGGATCTGGGACCGCACCACCGCCACCGAAACCGCCACCCTCACTGGCCACACCGGCATAGTGCGTTCGGTGGCGATCTCCCCCAACAACAGCTGGATCGTCACTGCCAGTGACGACAAGACTGTACGAATCTGGGACGCCGCCGGAGAACCTGTCGCAATGCTGCGAACCGACAGCCCCATGAGCAGCTGCTGCTGGTCAGCCGATAGCATCACCATTGCTGCCGGCGGCGAGGGTGGGCTGTACTACTTCCGCTTTCACCCCGGCACGCTATAGCACCCGGCTCGGCTCCACATATGTCAGCTACCAGCCGACACGATGCCGCTCGTTATGCCGGCGGAGATCACTTATTTCTGGGGTGTCGTATTCCTCGTGGTCGAGGGCCAGATCATCCCCGGCCTGCTCGTCGAAGGAAGGACACCCTGCCTCGGCCTGGGCGGCGATCAGCGCGGCGTTCGCCACGGCGATCGTGTCGGCGCACAGGTAGTACTGGTCGACGTGCACGAGCCGAGCCCGAGTCAGCAACTCGTAGCCAGGGTTCACCACCGGGGCCAGGCCGATGTTGCACGCCTCCGACACCGGCAGCGCGACCACCGAGGTGGATAGGTCTTTCATCCGGGTCGTGCCGTCCCCGAGGTGCACGAACGCGTCGAGTAAACCCGGTCCAGGCGTTCACCTCGAAACCGATTGGTCCTCGATGCCGAGCTGCCGGCCAGGTGCTCGACCACCGGCCACGGCGCATCCAACGGCTCGTCCGGGGGGAATCGGCCGATATAGCGCACCGTGCACATCTGGAGCGCGAAGCCGAGCTGGTGATGCGTCGCCGGGCGATCAGATCGCGGTCGACGTCGTCCATGAAGAAGACCCACGCGAGCGCGGTGCGGGCGGCTCCTCGGCGAACTTTCGATGGGTCGCCGAGCACGAACGTCCCCGGCTCAGCCCGCGACGACTAGGTACCCCCCGTTAACGTACCAGTCGTCGTTGACCAGAGCGGTGTACAGGGCCACCTGCCAGCCGTTGCGCTGCTCGGCTTTCCAGATGTTGACTTCCTCGGCAAGGTGTCCGCGAATATCCTCCGGGTCCGCCAAGCCTCGGTCGCGGATTCGGCGGCTCTCGGTCCGTACTTGGGGGCCGGCATTGGACGCGTACACCTCTGCGAGTGCGAGCCGCTCGAAGTGGAACTTCGCGCGGGCTGCCAGAACTCCGGGCATCCCGGGTGGAGGCTCCGCGTGGTAGGTGATCCCGATCGGGGTGCCGCTGTCCTCCGACGGGGGGATGATCCGGGCCGTGAGCCAGGTGTGCTGGTCGGCCTCGTGGTCGAAGTAGGGGTTCAGGGTCTGCTGCTGGGCGTCGACCGGGTTCAGGTCCTGCTTGGTTCCGTTGCAACTTGCGCACGCGGGTGCAAGGTTGCTGGGGGCGACGGCGAGCAACGGGTACAGGCCCTTGGGCAGTTGGTGGTCGAGCGTGTCGGCGAATCGGCAACCGCACAGTGCGCACTGGCCGTCGGGGCCAGACTTCTGCAGCTTCAGGTAGAAGGCGTGGCCGGCACTGCCCTTCTTAGCCATGCGCTTGGTGTAGCCGTTGGTGAGCGCGACGTTGATCGCAGCCTTCTCGCCCGCATGAGCGTGCACTTCCGCACCGGACCGCTCCTGGCCGCCACCACCGCCCTGCGCGGCCCGCAAGAGGAGAGCGAGGAGACCGCCCTCATGCCGGCCCCGGCCGACATCGTCGGCACCTGGACGTGGTCCGAGAACCGCGGCGGCACCTGGCAGAAGCTGCCGATCCTCGGCCAGGACCAGTACGACCTCCCCCTCGCCGAACCCGAGATCCGCTCCGGTTTCCTCACCCTCGACGACGCCGCCCCACACAGCCGCACCGACCACGGCCACCCCGCGGGGTGCCGCGCCGGCCGGGCAGGGGGCCGCCGCGTCCCATGAATCCGAAGGAGAACCACCCCGTGTCCGTCGTGATCCAGACCCAGAACGCCGGTACCGCCGCCGACGATCCGCTGCTGACCTATCAGATCACCACCACCCCGAGCCCGCTGAAGGCATCACCCGAGAACCCGCAGGCCCCCGAGGAGATCGGGGAACTGATCATCTCGGTCGCCCGGCAGAGCGGCACTCCGGCCGACGTCGAATGGATCAAGGTGAAGGTCCCGGCCGGGACGATGGCCCCCGACCTCGCCACCGACCTGAACAAGATCAGTCCCCGGATCAGCCTCTCCGGCTGGACCGTGCGCCTGGACGCGGCCGCCAGGGAGTTCGTCTGCGCGCCCGTCGGCAGCCACGCCCCGATCGGCCCCGGCACCGGGTTCACCATCCAGTTGTCGGACATCCCGATCAGCCGCAAGGTCGGCACTGCCCCGGTCACCGTCACCGAACGCTCCCGCACCGGAGACGCCGACTTCGAGGCCAGGAAGACGATCTTCAACCTCGGCAAGTTCCCCGCCGACTTCTACCTGCGCAACTTCCAGTGCGAACCCTCCATCATCCCCAACGGCGGCGACGTCAAGCTCACCTGGGAACGCTCCGCCAACGCCACCTACGAGCTGCTGTACCCGGGGGTCGACCGCGACGTCACCAACCGCACCAGCCTGCCCATCGAAGGCATCACGTCCGACACCACGTTCTACCTGCGCGGAACCACCGGCGACCCGTCCAACCCCGTCGTGAGGATCCTCTCCACCCATCTCACCGTCCTCAAACCCGACCTCGACATCGGCAACCTCATCGTCAACGGCACCGTCATCGCGAAGGGCGACGTCACCATTGCGCCGGGCAACCAGCTGGCCGTCCCCAAAATCGTCGGGAACGGCAGTCACATCGAAGTGGCCGGCAACATCCATCAGTCGGCCGGCGGCATCTCGGTCAGCACCGGCGGCCTGACCGTCGACGGGAACGCCACCGTGTCGGGCGAGCTCACCGCCACCTCGGTGACAGCCCGCAACTCCCTGACCGCCGGCCTACCGACCGCCAGCGCCCTCCCCGAGGGCATGGCAGGCCACACGGCCGACAAGATGCTGGACGGCCGGGACGACACCTACTACCAGTCGAGGCTCACCCCGTACTTCAACGACTGGGCGATGGTCGACCTCGGGGAAATTCGCCGCATCACCAGGATCGACATCCACTTCACCGCATCCGGGGTGGCCGGAAGGGTCGAAACATCGAACGATCGAACCACCTGGACCCCCAGGGGGGCCATCACCCCGCCGCTGTCCAGCCACACGCTCCCCAACGGCGGAGCCGAGGTCCGGTACGTCCGCTTCCTTGTCGTTCCAGGCCAACTCTTTGTCTTCCAGATCCGGCACTTCATCATCACTCCAGGCGGCTCGTTCACCGCCGGCTTCAGCTCGAGCCGCAGCCTCGGCACCGAGCCAACGGGTTCCGCAGATGCGGCAGCCGTGACCAACGGCGACGGCTCGCCCGCACAAGCAGACACACAGACCTCCGCCACGGATGCGCCTCTCCCGCTCCCGGGCGCGGACGCGGACGCTCAGGATGGAACACGCACATAAGTGCCTGCGCCAGGATGGCCGGCTCCACCCCGGTAGAAGCGCACGGAAGGGCCAGGCCTACTGCCGCTGCGGGTGTCGGACACGGTGGCGAGACACTGCTCCGACCGCTCCCGCAGGCGGAGCCGCTCCCATCCGCCCGAACGCCGGAGGATCGGATTCCGATCGGCGGCCTCGCCGCACAACTCGGCCCGGGGCGGGTGAAGAACCGCGCAGCCTGGACAGCCGGGTGGCACGGCGCTCACCCATGTGCGGCTCCGGCTGGCTGACAGGGACCAAGAGCCACGCTGCGTCCGTGCCGGGCGGCAGAGCAAAGGCCTGCGGTTGGAGACGCCCTGGCACCAGTACGCCCCGCACCGGTATCTGCCGGGGCCGGCCATCGTGCCGCAAGGTCGCTCCGGCCGTGCCCTGTGGTTCGGTCTCCCAGTGCCCCGCCCGTGTGGGCGGGGCACCGGAATGCCGTGGTGGCGGCTACTTCTCGTCCTGCTCCAGGATGTTCGCCTCCAGGAAGTCGGCCAGGCTGCCGACGATCACGGCCGACGCGAGTGCCTTGTCGAGCACCTCCTTGTTCACCGCTTCCGCCTCCTTGCCGCCGTCGGCCTCGGGCAGACCGAAGTGATGGCGCAGGGCCAGCTGCTTGTCGACGACCACGGCGGCGGGCAGCTTCCAGTCCGCGCCGAGGAATTCGAGGAGGGCGGGGATTTCGAAGTCGTCGGCGGGGCCGATGAAGGAGGTGACGGCGATCCAGCCGGCATTCTTGCCGTCGTACTCGAAGTGCAGCTTCTGGTGGCGCTTCTTGGTCGTGCCGTCATCGAGCTTGAGCGACTGTTCGAAGGTGGCGGTCGCCGTGGTGCCCTTCTCCGTGTCCAACGTGACGTTCTCGGGGCCGAGCGCCTTGGCGAGCAGGGAAGTGAAGTCCAGCCACGTCGTCATCGGTCTTCGTCCTGTTCTCTGGATGCCGGGGGTGTGCCCTGCGTTCAACGGGCATACCGTCGCCCGGGTCACGGGCGGATGATGTCGGTCGGGCGCCAACACCTGTGCAGCGCTGACGCAGTGACGACCCATGGCCGATCTCGCCGATTGGGCTCCCGTACACTCGGACGCTGTTCGCCGCCGTGCCGAGCCTGCGCACGCCACCGCCCGGGGAGGGGCCGTCATGACCGTCGTTCGACCGGACGCCGTGGTCGTCGGAGCCGGGGTGATCGGCGCGGCCGTCGCCCTCGAACTCGCGCGCGCCGGGCGGCAGGTGGTCGTCGTGGACAAGGCGGGCGCCGTCGGCCACGGTTCCACCAGCGCCTCCAGTGCGATCATCCGCTTCAACTACTCCACCTTCGCGAGCGTCGCCACCGCCTGGGAGGCTCAGCACCTCTGGACGTCCTGGCCCGACCACCTGCGGCTCACCGGCCGCCGCCCGCTCGCCGCCTTCCACCGCACTGGTGCCGTGCTGCTCGACTCCCCCGAGGTCGCGCCGTCCGAGACCGCCGCCCTGTTCGAGCGCGCCGGCGTCCCGTACGAGCGGTGGGACGCCCCGACGCTGCGCAGGCGCCTTCCCGGGATCGACCCCGGGCGGTACTGGCCTCCGAAGCCGGTGGACGACGACGCCTTCTTCGCCGACCCGTCCGGCGAGCTCGGTGCCCTGGTCACGCCGGACGCCGGGTACGTCGACGACCCGCAGCTCGCCGCCCAGAACCTCGCCGACGCCGCGGCCGAGCTGGGCGCCCGGTTCCTCCTCCACCACACCGTGGTGGCCGTCGACCGGCACGCGGACCGGGTGACGGGCATCCGCCTGGCCGACGGCACGCGGATCGGCGCACCGGTCGTGGTCAACGCCGCCGGCCCGTGGTCGGGCGGCCTCAACCGGCTGGCGGGGGTCGGGGAGGACTTCACGATCGGTGTGCGTCCGCTGCGCGAGGAGGTCCACCAGGTCGCCGCACCGGACGTCCGGACCGCCGACCCGTTCCCCCTGGTCGCCGACCTCGACCTCGGCACCTACGTCCGCACGGCCCCCGGCGGGCACCTCCTGGTCGGCGGGACCGAGCCGGAGTGCGACCCGCACGAGTGGATCGAGGATCCGGACGAGGCCGATCCCCGCCCCACCGCCCGCCGCTTCCGCACCCAGGTGACCCGGGCGGCTCGCCGGTTCCCGGCGCTGCGGGTCCCCAACCGGCCCCTCGGCGCGGCGGGCGTGTACGACGTCGCCGACGACTGGACCCCGATCTACGACCGCACCGCCCTCGACGGCTACTACGTCGCGATCGGCACCAGCGGCAACCAGTTCAAGAACGCCCCGCTGGTGGGCCGCTTCCTCGCCACCCTGATCGACCGCGTCGAGGCCGGTCACGACCACGACGGCGACCCGGTCCGCTACCGCGGCGAGCACACCGGCAACGTGATCGACCTGGGCGCCTTCTCCCGCCGACGCCCGGTCCGGGCGGACTCCGCGCGGACGGTCATGGGCTGACCGCAGGCAGCTCCCGCACGAGGTCCCCGACCACGCCGACCACGAACTCCGGTGCCTCGTGCGGGAAGTCGTGGCCGGTCCCCTCCGGCGTGTGCACCAGCCTCGACGCCGTCGACGCCGCCAGGTAGCGGACTCTGCTGCGGAGGTAGAAGCCGCTGATCCGCTCGGCCTCGACCCCGTCCCGGGCACCGGCCAGCACCGCCTCGTCACCGATGAGATCCCGCGGTATCACCCTGCCGATGGACCCCGCGCAGCCGGTGACCAGGACGTTCTCCGTCCGAGGTGGATCCCTTCCCGGTCACCGGGTGCCCGATGGCGCCCGGTGACCGGGAAGGACGTCCGTTCGTGTCCGGGCGGTCCCCGGCAGGCACCCTGGCGGTACGGCCGGACCGCTCGGCCC
>NZ_JBHXTL010000238.1:0-7076 GCF_042677365.1 Kitasatospora sp. NPDC127116 | reverse complement strand
CACCTCGTGGGCCGGGTACAACCCCCCCGCCCCCCCCACCCCTCCGCCCAACCCCCCCCCCCGCCCCGGCCCCCCGCGGGGGCGGGCCCGCCGGCGGGGCCGGCCCCGCCGGCGGAACCGCGAGACTCAGGAACCGGCAGCCGCCTCGACCACCCTGATGTCGAACGGCTGCCGGTTGTTGCCGTCGTTCCGGTCGTCCGCGCTGCGCACCGTGACCGAGCCGCCGCTCAGTCTGCCCACCGGCAGTTCCGGGTCGAGCCGGACCGGGATGAGGGCGGTCGCGCTGCGCGCCTCCCGCAGTCCGGCCCCGAAGACGCACCGCACGACGCGGCCGTGGCCCGTCACCCGGCAGTCGGACGGGAAGTACGGGCCCTCCGGGCTCACGCCCTCCGGCAGGGTGATCACGACCGTGAACGGGGAGGCGGTGGTGTCCGGGCCCCCGTTGCCGACGAAGGCGTGGATGGTGGTGGTGCCGCCGGGCGTGGCCGGGTCCGGGTCGATCCGGACCACCTCCAGGTCGGAGTCGGACGTTCGGGCGGCGGCGGGTGCGGGCAGCGTGGAGGCTCCGGCCGCCTCCGAGCCGGTACCGGCACCGGTACCGGAAGCGGCCGTCCCCGCCCCGGGCTTGGCCGGTGCCGGCAGGGTGGAGGCGCCGGTCGTCACCGGCGCAGGCAGGATGGACGCCTCGGGCGCGCCCGTCGCGACGACCTCCACCGCGGGCCGGGGCTCGGGTCGCAGCAGCGCCCAGGACGGGTCGGTGGCCAGTACTGTCACCGCGCACCCCGCCGCCACGGCCGCGACCAGCCCGGCCCCGCCGAACCCCCTGCCTCCCGCGGCACGCCGACCGGCGCCCAACAGGCCGGCACTCCGCAGGCCACGTCCCCGCAGGCCACGTCCTCCCAGGCGGCGGCCCCGCAGGCCGCCGCCCGCCGCGCCACCGTCCGCCGCGACGTCACCCGCCGCGCCACCATCCGCCGCGACGTCACCCGCCGCGTCACCGTCCGGCACGTCGCCACCCCGTACCCCACCGCCACCGCCCTGAACGGCGCTCCGCACGTCCCGGTGCTGCTGCTCCATCCCCGCTCACCCTGTCCTCGCGTCCCGGCCGCCCGCGCCGTTGCGGGCCGCGTCGGCACCAGGGTGGCGG
The DNA here is from genome assembly GCF_042677365.1 of Kitasatospora sp. NPDC127116. Taxonomy (NCBI): domain Bacteria; kingdom Bacillati; phylum Actinomycetota; class Actinomycetes; order Kitasatosporales; family Streptomycetaceae; genus Kitasatospora; species Kitasatospora sp. NPDC127116. The sequence continues at coordinate 5,929 of NZ_JBHXTL010000238.1, read as the reverse complement.
AGCCGCCGCCGGAGCCCGGCGGCAACCCGCCCGGTGTCCGCTCGAACGGATGACGCGGCACGCCGCTCCGACCGGGTCGGCCGGCAACGGTGGTTGACGTGCCGTCAGGGTGCGAGGACCTGCCCCAGCCGGGTCGCGATCTGGTGCATCACCGGTACCAGCGAGGCGGCCCCGGCCTGCTCCTCCAGGGCCCGGATGCGGGCCTCCGGTCCGGAGACGGAGAGGGCGGTGGGCGTCGGCGCGCCGGGGACGGCGAGCGCGATGCACCGGACGCCGATCTCCTGCTCCTGGTCGTCGACCACGTAGCCGCGCTCGCGCGCCTCGGCGAGCTGGCGCATCAGCTCCTGCGGGTCGGTGACCGTGTACTCGGTGTGGGCGGGCAGGGGGTTGGGGCCGAGGACGGCGCGGGCCTCGTCCTCGGGCAGCTGGGCGAGCAGCGCCTTGCCGACGCCGGTGCAGTGCGGCTGCACCCGTCGGCCGACCTCGGTGAACATCCGCATCGAGCGGCGCGACTGCACCTGTCCGACGTACACCACCTCGCCGCCCTCCAGCACCGCCAGGTTGGCGGTCTCGCCGGTGGCCTCCATGAGCTCGGCCAGGTACGGGCGGGCCCAGCTGCCGAGCAGCCGGCCGGCGGTTTCGCCCAGGCGGATCAGTCGGGGGCCGAGGGTGTAGCGGCGCGCGGTGTCCTGGCGGACATAGCCCTGCTGGACGAGGGTACGAACCAGTCGGTGGATCGTCGGCATCGGGAGGCCGGAACTGGTGGAGAGTTCGCTGAGTGTGGCCACGCCCCCGGAGTCGGCCAGCGCCTCCAGGAGTTGGAAGGCGCGCTCGACGGACTGCACGCCGCCGCTCGCGCGCTCGGTGCCTGTCGTCGATGCTGGGTCGGGGGTCGCAACCACCGGCGTTTCCTTCACTGTCGGGGGGAGGAGTAGAGTCCCGGCGACCTCTTCAACAAACCGTTGAAATTCTGTATCGCGGAAACTAGTCTCCACTTTACAGAATCGAACTCGCCGACAGGCGGGTTCCGATCGAGGAAGTTCCCCGGGGAAGTTCCTACCGGAGCTCCCTTCGCCAGGCTCAACCGTCTTAGGAGTGTCCTGCTCATGGCCGCAGATCAAGGGCCCCTCGGCGCCTCCCCCGCCGCTCCGGTCGTCACTGTCGCCGGTCCGCGCGTCCACCGGGCGGGGGAGGTGCTCACCCCGGAGGCGATCGCCTTCGTCGCCGGGCTCCATCGCGCCTTCGAGGGGCGCCGGCAGGAGCTGCTGGCCGGGCGCAAGGCCCGCCGTTCCGAGATCGCCGCCGCCGGCACGCTGGACTTCCTCCCCGGGACCGCCGGGATCCGGGCCGCGGACTGGAAGGTCGCCGAGGCGCCGCGCGCCCTCCAGGACCGCCGGGTCGAGATCACCGGCCCGACCGACCGCAAGATGGTCGTCAACGCGCTCAACTCCGGGGCGCGGATCTGGCTCGCGGACTTCGAGGACGCCACCTCTCCGACCTGGGAGAACGTGGTCGGCGGCCAGGTCAACCTGATCGACGCCTTCGAGGGCCGGATCGACTTCACCAGCACGGCCGGCAAGGCCTACACCCTCAAGCCCGCCGCCGAGCTCGCCACCGTCGTCGTCCGCCCGCGCGGCTGGCACCTGGACGAGAACCACCTGCTGGTCGACGGCACCCCGGTGGCCGGTGGGTTCGTCGACTTCGGGCTCTACTTCTTCCACAACGCCGCCCGGCTGCTGGCCAGGGGCGCCGAGGACCCCAACTCCGGCCCGTACTTCTACCTGCCGAAGACCGAGAGCCACCTCGAAGCCCGCCTGTGGAACGACGTGTTCACCCACGCCCAGGCCGAACTCGGCATCCCGTACGGCACGATCCGGGCGACCGTGCTGATCGAGACCATCACGGCCGCGTTCGAGATGGACGAGATCCTCTACGAGCTGCGCGACCACGCGGCCGGCCTCAACGCCGGGCGCTGGGACTACCTGTTCTCGATCGTCAAGAACTTCCGCGACGCCGGCGAGCACTACATCCTGCCGGACCGCAACAGCGTCACCATGGCCTCGCCCTTCATGGCCGCCTACACCCGGCTGCTGGTGCAGACCTGCCACCGGCGCGGCGCCCACGCGATCGGGGGCATGGCCGCGTTCATCCCGAGCCGCCGCGACCCGGAGGTCAACGCCTCCGCACTGGAGAAGGTCAAGGCCGACAAGGACCGCGAGGCCGGCAACGGCTTCGACGGCTCCTGGGTCGCCCACCCCGACCTGGTGCCGGTCGCCCGGGCCTCCTTCGACGCGGTGCTCGGCGAGCGGCCCCACCAGAAGGACAACCCCGGCCCGGCCGAGCCGGTGACCGCCGCCCAGCTGCTCGACATCGCCGGCGCCGGCGGCACCTGCACCCGTGCGGGGCTGCACAACGCCGTCCAGGTCGGGATCCGCTACATCGAGGCCTGGCTGCGCGGCCTCGGGGCCGTCGGCATCTTCAACATGATGGAGGACGCCGCCACCGCCGAGATCTCCCGCTCGCAGATCTGGCAGTGGATCCACAACGGGGTCGTGCTGTCCGACACCGGCGAGAAGACCACCGCCGAGCTGGTCCGCACCCTGGTCGCCGCGGAGCTGGCCGAACTCCTCACCGAGCTGGGCGAGGAGGCCTACGGTGCCGGCCGCTGGCGCGAGGCCGCCGAGCTCTTCGAACAGGTCGCCCTGGCCGAGGAGTTCGTGGACTTCCTGACCCTCCCCGCGCTGCCCCTGCTGGGCTGATCCCCGCCCACCCGCCGGTGCCACCGCCGCCGTCCGCCGGGACGCGGCACTCCGGCGGTCCACCGCTCCGTTCCGTACGGCGACGAATCCACCTGTCCTCTCGTCGCCGTACGGAACGGTCCGTTCCACGCAAGGAGTTCACCCATGGCGCGCATGTTCTTCAACGGCCAGGCGATGACCGGCGGCCCCTTCCACAGCAAGGTCGCCGACTCGCTGCTCGGGCCGGCCAGGACCGCCCCCGGCTACCGATTCTTCTCCATCGACCACAGCGGCGGGACGGACGTCTGCCCGGGGCTGCTGGCGGACCCGGAGGCGGGCACCGCGATCGAGGGCGAGCTGTACGACATCCCGCTGGAGCGACTGCGCGACGTCATCCTGCCGGGCGAGCCGCGCGAACTGGAGCTGGGCGTGATCGAGTTGGAGGACGGCTCGGCCTGCCTGTCGATGCTGCTGGCCCGCGGCGAGGTCGAGCGCGGGGTGCACCGCGAGATCACCCACCACGGCGGCTGGCGCGCCTACCTCAGGACGATCGGGCGCGAGGCCTGACGGGCGGACGGCCCGTGCCGGCCGGGATGGATGACGGATGACAGCTGACAACTTTCATCATCTGTCATCTGTCATCCGTTCGCTGAAAGCTGTCAGCTGAAATCCGTCCGCTGAAAGCCGTTCGCCGGAAGCCCTCAGCCCCCCGCCGCGAGGTGCGGGCGCCCCGCCACCACCGCGTCGCCAAGCCGGCTGCGCCGGTACAGCACGCTGCGGCCGAGCCGGTTGCGCTCCAGCAGCCCGGCCGCCGCGAGCGCGCCCAGGTGCCGGCTGACCGCACCAGGGGTGACCCCGAGCCGGTGCGCCAGCTCCGTCGTGCTGGCCGGGGTCTCCAGCAGTGCCAGCAGCCTGGCCCTGGGGGTGCCGATCAGTCCGGCCAGCGGCCCGTCGGCCACCGCCCCGGCCTCGGCGCCGGCGGGCCCCAGGCCCTCGGCCATCGTCGCCTTGCCGCGCGCCGGGTAGCAGACCAGCGGCGGCCCCGCCTGAGTGACATCGGTCTGCGCCCCGAGCCCGAACAGCGTCGGGATCAGCACCAATCCGCGCCCGGCGACCTTCACCGTGGTGCCCACCGCCTTCACCGCCGGGTGCGGGTCGACGAGCCGCAGCACCCCGGCGTGCCAGCTCAGCCTGGCGTCGAGGTCCGCGAACAGTCCGTCCGCCCCGTGCTCCGAGAGCATCCGTCCCCGGTAGGCGATGTCCGCCTCCAGCACGGAGCGGGCGCGCGGCCACCAGGCGGGGACGAGGCAGCGCGTCCAGTACGCGTCCAGCGCCTCGGCCGTCCGGGCGGCCAGCGCCGCCGGGTCGTCGATCAGCCCGGCCAGCACCGGCGGCAGCGGGCTGGGTCTCCCGCCGCCCCGGTAGGCCTCCAGCACGTCGGCCCGCACCACCTCCGGCGGGGTGGCCGCCAGCCGCGCCAACTCGGCCGAGAAGTCCGGACGGGGGCCGAGCGGACGCGGCGTGAGGAAGTCCGGCACGAAGCCGACCGGCGCGATCATCGACTCCAGCAGTGCGGTGTCCAGCGTCTCGTAGCGGTCCTGCCAGCCGGCGATCCACGGCTGCTGCTCCGGGTAGCGCAGGGGCCAGTGGCGGGCGCGCAGGCTCAACACCGCCTCCTGCAGGGCGGAGTAGCCGAACCAGGTGGCGGCGAGGTCGTCGACGCCCAGATGGAACTCGAACATTGACCGTAACGGTAAAAGAGTTCCGCCGCCGGGGGAAGCCCGCTGTCCTACTGCCATGACCTCTGCCGCGGTGCTTCCCTCCGCCGTCCGACGGCTGCTGCCGGCCGACCCCCTGCTGCGCAGGCTCGCCCTGATGAGCCTGGTGAACACCGTCGGCAACGGTCTGTTCGTGACCGTCGGCGTGCTGTTCCTGACCCGCTCCGTCGGCCTGACCCCGGGCCGGATCGCGCTCGGGCTGAGCGCGGCCGGCGTCTGCGGGGTGTTCGCCGGGCTGCCGATGGGCCGGCTCGCCGACCGGGTCGGCAGCAAGCGGCTGCTGATGGTGGTCGGGCCGCTGGAGGCGCTCGCCGTGCTCGGCTACGCGTTCGTGCACTCCTTCGCCGCCTTCGTCGCCCTGGCCTGTGCGGCCACGGTGCTGGAGCGCGGCGCGGCGGCGGTGCGCAGCGCCCTGATCGCCCGGACGCTGCCGGCCGAGAGCCAGGTGCGTTCACGGTCGCTGCTGCGCTCGGTGATGAACGCGGGGCTGGTGGTCGGGTCCGGCGGCGCGGCGCTGGCGCTGCAGTCCGACAGCTACGCCGGGTACGTCACCGTGATGGTCCTGGACGCCGCGAGCTTCCTGGGCGCGACGGCGCTGCTGGCCGGCCTCCCCGTCCGGGACCTGACGGTCGGCCGGGACGGTGACCCGGAGGCCGGCGCGGGGCGGCGGACGGTGCTGCGCGACCGCCGCTACCTGCTGGTCACCGTGCTGCACGCGCTGCTGGAGCTCCAACTCCCGGTGCTCACCGTGGGGATCCCGCTGTGGGTCGTGCTCGCGACGGACGCGCCGGCGGCGGTGGTCGCGGCGGTCAGCGTGGTCAACTGCCTGCTGGTGGTGGTGTTCCAGGTCCGGGCGAGCCGGGATGTGGACGGCGTTCCGTCGGCGGCCCGGGCCTGCGCCCGGGGCGGCCTGCTGCTGGCGGGCGGTTGCCTGCTCTACGCGGCGGCGCAGTCGGGCCCGGCCGCGGTCGCCACCGCGGCGATCCTGGTCGGCGCCCTGGTGCACAGCCTCGGCGAGCTGCTCACCTCGGCGGGCGGTTGGACGCTGAGCCTGGACCTGGCCGATCCGCGTTCCCACGGCGAGTACCAGGGCGTGTTCATGAGCGGCCAGGCGGCGGCCCACGTGATCGGCCCGCTGGTGATCAGCCTGACCGTGGTCGACCACGGCGTGGTCGGCTGGGCCGTCCTGGCCGGTGTGTTCGTCCTCGCGGGCGCCGCTCTCCCGGCCGCCGTCCGGCACGCGGAGCAACCGGCCGCCGCCCGCTGACCACGAGCCCTGGTCAACCGGCCCGGGCCCACGGGCCCCGGTCCGCGGCCCCGGTCAACGGCCCCGGTCCACGGGCCCGGTCGAACGGGCCCCGAACCGCGGCCCCCGATCGTCCGGCCCGCTTCCCACGGGGGTGGGAGCTGTGT
>NZ_JBHXTL010000237.1:0-7537 GCF_042677365.1 Kitasatospora sp. NPDC127116 | reverse complement strand
GGGGGGGGGGGGGGGGGGGGGGGGGGGGGGCGGCGGGGGGGTGGGGGGCGGCGGGGTGGCGGCCGGGATGGGCTACGGGGGTGCGGGCGCGGGGGGGGCCGCCGCCCCGCCCCCCCCCCGCGCTTCCTCCCGCCGAGGCAGCGCCCCGGACCCTCACCGAGCACGCCCGTTCCCGAGCACGGAGAGCACACATGACATCCGCCGCTGAGCCCGCGGCACCGTACGCCGGGGCGCCACGCCAACCCGACCACGGGCCCGATCAGGACGTCCCGCGCACCATCACCGCCCCCGCGACCCCGGGTGACCGGGTGTTCCGCGGCGTGCTGCGGCTGGCCGGCCTCTCGGTCTTCGCGATCATGGGACTGATCGCCTTCTTCCTGGTCCTGCGCGGCACCGACGCGCTGCGCGCGGTCGGCTGGTCCTTCCTGACCGAGCAGAAGTGGCAGACCGCCGCCCACAACTTCGGCATCGCCGCCGTCCTGCCCAACGGTCTGCTGATCGCGGTGATCGCGCTGGTCATCGCCGTCCCGGTGGCACTCGGCACCGCGATCTTCATCTCCGAGTACGCCCCGGTGCGCCTGCGCGCCGCGCTGATCTCGCTCGTCGACCTGATGGCGGCGATCCCCAGCATCGTCTACGGCCTGTGGGGCCTGTTCTTCCTCCAGCCGCGGATCATCGGCTTCGTCCGCTGGATGGCCAACCACCTGGGCGACGCCATTCCCTTCCTCAAGGTGCGCATCGGCGACATCGGCACCTCGTACACCTCCTCGACCTTCATCGCCGGCGTGGTGGTCTCCCTGATGATCATCCCGATCGTCACCTCGCTCAGCCGGGAGGTCTTCTCCCAGGCCCCGCAGGGCGAGCGGGAGGGCGCGTACGCGCTGGGCTCCACCCGCTGGGGGATGGTCCGCGCCGTGGTCCTGCCGTTCGGCAAGGGCGGCGTCATCGGCGCGGTGATGCTGGGCTTCGGCCGCGCGATGGGCGAGACCATCGCCGTCGCGCTGATCATCTCGCCGAACTTCAAGGCCATCACCCACATCCTGGAGAACGGCGCCAACTCGATCTCCGCGCTGATCGCGCTGCGCTTCGGCGAGTCGGACTCGCTGTCGCTCTCCGCGCTGATGGCCGCCGGTCTGGTGCTGTTCGCGCTCACCCTGCTGGTCAACGTGCTGGCCGGGGTCGTCATCAACCGCTCGCGCTCCGGCGCCGCGACGGCGGACTGAGCATGACGAACCCCCGAACCGCCCGCGGGGACAGGGCCTGTCCACGGACGCCCGCCCGCGGGGCGACGACCGGCCCACGCAGCCACCCGAACCGTGAAGGGACCATCCGATGACCACGCTCGACCTGCCGCCGGTCGCGGTGTCCGGGCCCGCCGGTGAGCCCGCGCCCCCGGGGCCCGCCGCGGCCGGGGCCCCGGGCCCCGAGAAGAAGCTCCGGATCGGCGGCGTCACCCGCGACGACGTCCTCACCGTGGCGGGCGCGACGGCCGGCTCGCTCGCACTGGACTGGGTGCTGTACGAGCGGGTGCTGCCGTTCAGCGGCGCCTTCGGCTTCCTGCTCTGCTGGTACCTGCTCTTCCTGGCCGGCTACTACCTGCTCGGCCGGCTCCAGTGGAACCCGATGATGGTGCGGGACCGGCTGGTCGCCGTGGTCGCCTGGAGCTCCGGGCTGCTGGTGGTCGCGCTGATCGCCGACCAGATCGGCTACGTCGCCAGCCGCGGCTGGGAGGCCGCCCAGCACCTCAACTTCTTCACCGAGTCGATGGAGCACACCGGCCCGCTCGACCAGCTCACCTCCGGCGGCGCGCTCAACGCGATCGTCGGTTCGCTCGAACAGCTCGGCCTGGCAACCCTGTTCGCCGTTCCGCTGGGCATCGCGGCGGCCGTCTTCATGTCCGAGGTCGGCGGCCGGATGGCCCGCCCGGTGCGGACCCTGGTCGAGGCGATGACGGCGCTGCCGTCCATCGTGGCGGGCCTGTTCATCCTCGGCGTCGTGATCATCACCTTCGGTTTCGAGAAGAGCGGCTTCGCGGCCTCGCTCGCGCTCACCGTGATGATGATGCCGATCGTCACCCGGGCCGCCGAGGTGGTCATCCGGCTGGTGCCCGGCACCCTGCGCGAGGCCTCGTACGCGCTCGGCGGCAGCCAGTGGCGCACGGTGTGGAACGTGGTGCTGCCGACCGCCCGGCCCGGCCTGGTGACCGCGGTGGTGCTCGGCATGGCGCGCGGCGTCGGCGAGACCTCGCCGGTGCTGCTCACCTCCGGCTTCACCTCGCAGTTCAACGGCAACCCCTTCGAGGGGCACCAGGTGTCGCTGCCGCTCTACATCTGGAACTACGTCAAGCAGCCGTACGACGGCATGATCGCGCGCGGCTTCGCGGCCGGCCTGACGCTGATGGGCGTCGTGCTGGTCCTGTTCGTCACCGCGCGCGTGCTCGGCGGCCGCCGGCCCGGGCAGCTGACCCGGGCCCAGAAGCGCCGGATCGACCGGGACGCCCGCCGCCAGGAGGCGGCCGCGCTCGGCGCCATCGCCCGTCCGTACGCCCTCCACTCGCAGGCGAAGCACTGATGTCCGGACCAACCACCCTCCGTCCCCGAGGAGTTCACATGTTCCGGGAGGCCGCAAGGCGCTCCACGGCCCGGCTGCTGGCAGGGGCCATGTCCCTGTCGCTCGCCACGGCCTCCCTGCTGATCGGGCAGACCCCGGCCCACGCCGCCTCGATCTCGCTGAGCGCGGACGGCTCCAGCTGGGCCGGCCCCGCCATCGACCAGTGGCGCCAGGACGTGTCCCCGCAGGGCATCCAGATCAACTTCAACCCGGTCGGCTCGGCGGCCGGCCGCACCCAGTGGTCGATCGGGCAGGACGACTTCACCGCCTCCGACGTGCCGTTCCGCTCCTCGCCGGACACCGGCCTCGGGCAGAACGGCCACGCGAACGGCGGCGGCGAGCGGGAGAACCCGGTCTACGGCTACTCCTACGTGCCGATCACCGCAGGTGGCACCACCTTCATGTACAACCTGGTGGTCGGCGGCAAGCAGGTCCGCGACCTGCGGCTCTCCCCGCAGACCATCGTGGACATCTTCACCGGCAAGATCACCAACTGGAACGACCCGAAGGTCACCAGCGACTACGGCAAGGCACTGCCCAACCTGCAGATCACCCCGGTGATCCGCTCCGACGGCTCCGGCGCCACCGCGCAGTTCACCCGCTGGATGGAGCACACCCACAAGGACCAGTGGGAGTCCTACTGCAAGGCCGTCAACGGGGTGAGCTGCGGCGACTACACCGAGTTCTTCCCGCCGTCCGGCCGGATGGTCGCGCAGAACGGCTCCGACGTGGTGGCCGGCTACATCAAGTCCCCGGGCAACGTCGGCACCATCGGCTACGACGAGTACGCGTTCGCCAAGCGCAGCAACTGGCCGGTCGTGAAGGTGCTCAACCAGGCCGGCTACTACTCGCTGCCGACCGCCTCCAACGTCGCCGTCGCGCTCACCGCCGCCAAGATCCGCGGCGTGGACGACGGCACCCCGGCGGACGACCCGAACTACCTGCAGCAGAACCTCGACGGCGTCTACACCATGGACGACCCGCGCGCCTACCCGATCTCCAGCTACAGCTACCTGATCGTGCCGCGGGCCGGGGCGGCCAACCCGCCGCCGCCGCGCTTCAACAACGACAAGGGCTCCGCCCTCAGCCGCTTCCTCTCGTACGTGCTGTGCGAGGGCCAGGGCAAGGCGGACGACCTCGGCTACTCGCCGATCCCGCGCGGCCTGGTCAAGGGCGGTCTGCTGCAGACGAGGAACATCCCCGGCAACGCCAGCCCGGTCGACCCGAACACCCTCTCCAACTGCGCCAACCCGACCTTCAACTCGGCCGGGGAGCTGACCGTCCTCAAGAACGCCCCGATGCCGAGCCCCTGCGACAAGGCCGGCAGCCCGCTGGACTGCACCGTGCAGAACGGCCAGCCGGTCAAGACCGGTTCGGGCGCGGGCGGTGCCGGCGGCGCGGCCGGCGGCTCCGGCGGTGCGGCGGGCGGTTCCGGCGGCACCGGCGGGTCCGGCGGCTCCGGAGGCGGAACCGGCGGCGGCGCGGGTGGCGCCGGTACCGGTGGGGGCGCGGGAACGGCCGGCGGTGCCGGCGACCCGAACGCGGCCGGCGGCGCGGCCGGCGGTGACCCGAACGCGCCCGGTGCCGGCGACGCCACCGAGGACGTGGTCGACCCGCAGACCGGCCAGGTGGTCGCCCGCGGCCGCGGCGGCGCCGCCACCGAGGTGGCGGCCAACGTGGTCGAGGTCAGCGGCAAGCCCGAGGACTGGATGCTGTCCTCCCTCACCGCGCTGGAACTGCTCGCCGTGGTGCTCGTCCCGCCGCTGCTCGGCCGCCGGCTGCTGCGCCGCCGCAACGGCTCGGGCGGTACCTCGTGACGGCCCCGGTGCTGGAGAAGCCGGTCGCGGTGAGCGCGCCGGAGCAGCCGGCCGCCCCCGTCGGGCCCGCCGCCGCCCCGGCCCGGCCCGCCGTCTCCCCCGGGCGGCGGCGGTTCCTCCAGGGCGCCTGGGCGGTCAGCCTGGCCGCGGCGCTGGTGCTCGGCTTCGTCGGGTACCTGTTCACGCTCTCGCACGTCCAGCAGAAGCACTACCAGTCCACCGCGTACAAGACCTTCCGCGACCAGCTGGCCCGGGCGGTCGCCCCGACCGGCGCGGCCGCCGACGGCGACCCGGTGGCACTGCTGGACATCCCGGCGATCGGCCTGCACCGGGCCGTGGTGGTCGAGGGCACCACCGGCCGGGACCTGATGCGCGGCCCCGGCCACCGCCGGGACACCGCGCTGCCCGGTCAGCGCGGGGTCGCCGTGGTCTTCGGCCGCGGCGCCACCTTCGGCGCGCCGTTCGCCGAACTGTCCAGGCTGCGGGTCGGCGACAAGATCGAAGCCACCACCGGCCAGGGCACGTTCACCTACACCGTCAACGTGTACGGCGACGGCGACCACCCGATCGTCGACCAGGCCCGCAACCGGATGGTCCTGGTCACCGGCGACTCCGACTGGATCCCCGGCTCCACCGTGCTGATCGGCGCCCGGCTGGACGGCGACCCGCAGCAGAACCCCGGCGGCCGGCCCGCGACCGTCCCGTACGACAAGGCACTGGCCGCGGACAAGGGCGCGCTGGCCACGCTCCAGCTGTGGTCGCTCGGCCTGCTCGGCGCGGTGGCCGGCGCCCTGCTGCTGGCCCGGTACTGGCGGCGCTCGGCCGCGTACCTGAGCCTCGCGCCGGTGGTCGGCGCGCTGCTCTGGGCGGTCTACGAGAACGCCGCCGCCCTGCTGCCCAACCTCTACTGACGCGCGCCCGGAGGACCGTTCCGATGACCGACGCACCACTGACCGAAACCCCGCCGGCCGACCCGGTCGCCGACACCATCACCCTCCCCCCGGTCGCCCCCGCCCCGTACGCCGACCGGCGGTACGCGGACGGCCACCCCGACGACGAGCCGCTCGCCGGACTGGAGACCCGCGACGTCTCCGCCTGGTTCGGCAGCCGCAAGGTCCTGGAGCGGGTCTCGCTGGCGATGCCGGCCGGCGAGGTCACCGCGCTGATCGGCCCGTCCGGCTGCGGCAAGTCCACCTACCTGCGGATCCTCAACCGGATGCACGAGATGGTGCGCGGCGCCGCCCTCTCCGGCGAGGTGCTGCTGGAGGGGGACGACGTCTACCGGCCCGGCCGCCGGCCCGCCGAGGTGCGGCGCCGGATCGGCATGGTGTTCCAGCGGCCCAACCCGTTCCCGGCGATGTCCATCCAGGACAACGTCTCCAGCGGGCTCAAGCTGGCCGGGATCAAGGTGTCCAAGGACGAGCGCCAGCACCTGGTCGAGACCAGCCTGCGCCGGGCCGGGCTCTGGGACGAGGTGTCGACCCGGCTGCACACCCCGGGCGGGGCGCTCTCCGGCGGCCAGCAGCAACGCCTGTGCATCGCGCGGTCGTTGGCCGTCTCGCCGGACATCCTGCTGATGGACGAGCCGTGCTCCGCGCTCGACCCGACCTCCACCCGGCGGGTCGAGGAGACGATCGCCGAACTGCGCGGGCGGCTCACCATCGTGATCGTCACCCACAACATGCAGCAGGCCCAGCGCGTCTCGCAGACCTGCGCGTTCTTCCTGGCCACCCACGACACCCCGGGGCGGATCGTCGAGGCCGGGCCGACCGAGCAGATCTTCGGCAGCCCGCGCGACCAGCGGACCTCGGACTACGTCAACGGCCGCTTCGGCTAGGCCGCTCCGACCGCTCCGACCGCTCCGGCCGTTCCCGGCCGGAGCGGTTCCCGTTGCCCTACCGGCCGAGGAGCCGCTCCAACACCGCCGCGACGCCGTCCTGCTCGTTGCTCACGGTGTGCAGCGGCACCGCCGCCAGCACCTGCGGGTGCGCGTTGGCGACGGCGTACGCGGTGCCGGCCCAGGCCAGCATCTCCAGGTCGTTCGGCATGTCGCCGAAGGCCACCACCTCGCTCCGGTCGATCCCGCGCCCGGCGCACCAGCGGGCCAGCGTGCTGGCCTTGGTGACGCCGGGCGCGCTGATCTCCAGCAGCGGGATCGCCGCCGAGCGGGTGATCTCGGCCAGGTGCCCGGCCGCCTCCCTGGCCTCGGCGAGGAACTTGTCCGGGTCGAGGTCCGGGTGCTTGGCCAGCAGCTTGAACAGGCCCCGCACCGACCCGCCGGCCCCCAGCAGCTCCTCCGCCGTGCCGACCTCGTGCTCCAGCTCGTCGCCCCACATCGGCACCGCGTACCCGGGCTCGCGGGCCCAGCCGCCCGGGTGCTCGAAGGCGAACGCGGTGCCCGGCAGCTTGGCCCGCAGCGCCTCGACCACCGCCAGGGTGGTCTCCACCGGCAGCGGGAAGGTCTCCAGCAGCTCGCCGCGCCGCACGTCCACCACCGCGCCGCCGTTCGAGCAGATCGCCACCCCGTGGCCGCCGATGTGCGGGCTCACCTGCTGCATCCAGCGCGGCGGCCGCCCGGTCACGAACACCACCTGCACCCCGGCCGCCTCGGCCGCCGCCAGCGCCGCGGCGGTGCGGTCGGTGACGGTGCCACCGGAGCAGAGCAGGGTGCCGTCCAGGTCGGTGGCGATGAGGCGGGGCGCGGTACGGGGTTCGGTCACCGGTCCATCTTCGCCCATCGGCGCGGCAGGGTCACCGGCCCGGCCCCGCGCCCACCGGCCGTCCGCGCCGTGATCAAGCCCTTCATACTCCGTTTCCGGCCGATCCCCAGGCCGCCGGGGTGCCCGGCCGGCCGCGCCGGGAATGACTGCCCACGGCCACCCCGTCGGCAGGAAGAGCCATGCCCACACGCCAGCTCCGCGACCAGCCGCCCCCGACCGCCCGCCCCGACACCCGCGACCCGCGGGCGTCCGACGCCTCGCGCGACCCGGTCCTGCTCGGCGACGTCCTCTTCCACACCCTCGCCGAACTCGCCCGCCGCACCTGCGCCCCGTCCCTGCCCGCCCAGCGCACCCGCCCGCACCCCTAGGCCCTGCGGCCCGCCCCCGCCC
>NZ_JBHXTL010000236.1:0-7782 GCF_042677365.1 Kitasatospora sp. NPDC127116 | reverse complement strand
CCACAGCGCCGTTGCGGTGTCGTGCGCGGTGTCGCACGCGGGTGCCTCAGGCCGCGACCGCCCCGACCTGCTGCGGCTGCGCGGCCGTCCCGTCCGGGGCGCCCGCCCCGGCGGAGTCCGCCTGCCGGGACCGCTTGATCAGGTGCGCGACCCACCAGCCGATCCCGCGCAGGGCGCAGACGATGGTGGTGGCGTAGAAGAGCGTGTAGACCACGTTGAACACCATCAGGACCGCGTAGACCATGGCGACCGAGGAGCCGAACATGAACTGGGCCTTGGCCTTCATCGGCGTCGTACCCGGGTCGCTGATCATGTAGTTGGTGAACAGCACGAAGGCGACGCCGGTCATCGCGCCGAGCGCGGAGTACAGCGAGACGTCCCAGATCCAGTGCCGGACGAACGCCTGGATGGCGAACGCGCCGAGCCAGCCGACGATCAGCGGCGTCCGCTTGGTGAGCAGCGCGTTGATCACCGTTCCCGCGGTGGCGATGATCAGCGGGATCATGACCCGGAAGAAGGTGTTCGCGTTCTCCGTGAACTGGTACGGCGGCGCGATGCTGAACCAGGACCCGAAGCACACCAGCGACATCGTGATCCCGAAGTTGGACGGGTTCATGTAGTGCCGCATCCGGCCGGCGATCGGCGCCTGCAGGGCGTGCTTGCCGCCGACGCCGATGACCACTCCGAAGAACATCGGCAGCAGCTGGTTGTTCCCGTAGGTCAGCATGTTGACCGCGAGCGCCGTGATGTGGGCGGGCAGCAGGAACTCGTAGACCCCGCGCACCCCGTTGCCCAGGAAGCGCGGCGGGCGCCGCTGGGCCCAGCCGCTGACCAGCTCGAAGCAGATCTCGCAGGTGTAGGCGGTGAACACCGCGATGAACGGCCACAGCCAGGGCTGTTCGAAGCCGAGCAGGGTGTAGCCGAAGGTGTTGAACACGCTGATGGAGATCGCGAAGTTGCGCAGGGCGAGGTAGCGCGGATCCTTGGGCTTCGCGGGGGCGGCGGGCGCGGGGGGCGCGGCGGCCGGGGCGCCGCCGGGGCGGGACTGCGCGGTGGCGCTCATCGGTTCGGGACCTCCTGGGCGTCGCTGGTCAGCATCAGGGTGTGCGTACCGGCGGTGAGCTGCTCGGTCTTCTTGTGCATCCCGCCGTTCGCGTCCCGCCACCGCAGCTCGACGGTGACCGGACCCTGGTGGGAGCCGAGGCCGAAGCGCGTGTCGAAGCTGCGGAAGCCGCCGTGGCCGCCGCCGCCGTCGAGCTGGGAGATCTGGGTGCCGTCCGGGGTCATCACGCACACGGTGGCGCCGTACGCCGGCGACCCGGAGTTCACCAGGCCCTCGCCCGCCCCGCCCTCGGCGGTCGGCCGGTAGAGCCGCAGGTTCAGCTGGTTGCCCAGGTTGGGCGAGGTGTTGGCGTAGAAGGCGGGCGGGCCCCACTGGCGGGCCACCGCGAAGTCCAGCCGGCCGGTCCCGGTGGTGTCGCCGGTGGCGAGGCCGCGGGTCGGGGTGGGCACGGCGATGCCCAGTTGCTCGCTGATGTTGACGTACGGGCCGTCGGGGGTCTTGGCGTAGAAGGCGATCGCCTCGTCCCCGGCGATGTCGTCACCGGGCTGGACGTTGGGCCACATCGCGGGGTTGGACAGCAGGTCGTCGTTGGTCATGGCCATCTCCTGCAGCCACGGCCAGCGGTTGATCTTGCCCTTCACGAAGCCGGTGGCCTGGAGGACGTTGAGGTCGCCGCTGTTGAGGAAGTCGCCCATCTTGGCGTCCCAGCCCCAGCCGGTCCAGGCCATGCCGTGCTCCTGGGCCTCCTGGGTGAACGGCGCGATGCCGGCGTCGAGCTTGTTCCGCATGTCGGCTTCGTCCTTGGCCTTGTTGATCCAGACGAAGTTGCTCTCCTCCAGGCCCCAGGCGACGGTGATGTTGCTGACCATCATGTCGAACTTGCCGTCGTGGCCGAGGTCGCCGAAGTCGACGCCCATGCCCTTGAAGGAACCGTTGCCGAGCACGAAGGACTTGGGCGTGGTCGGAGTGCGCTCGCCCTTGGCCTCGGTGAGCTCGATGTGCCCGGGCGTCGACCGGTTGTACAGCAGGTGCCCGTGACCGAAGTCGTTGGCGACGTACAGCTCGGGCAGTCCGTCACCGGTCAGGTCGGCGCCGGAGATCGCCAGGGTCCATCCGGTAGACGCGTCGAAGGGGATGGCGCCCTTCTCCTCCACGTACGACGCCGTGGGCTCGGGCCCGGAGGTGCTCTGCTGCCAGCGCAGGACGTGGTCGCCGCCGGCGTTCTTGGCACTGGACAGCGAGTCGTTCATCACGACGTTCTTCAGACCGTTGGGGTCGAGGACGTCGGAGTCGGGGAAGTAGTTGCCGATCACGATCGACGGGTGTCCGCTGCCGTCGAGGTCGCCGACGTAGTCCGCGTCGGTGTTCCAGCGCGGGCCGTGGTACTTCCCGTCCAGCGACTCCGAGGCCACCAGCTCGCGCGGCACGTAGGAGCTCGCGGCGGGGGTCGTCGCGTCCGACTTGGCCATGAACAGGATGGGCGTGCGGCCCCAGTACGTCACCAGGAGGTCCATCCGGCCGTCGCTGTTGAAGTCGCCGGGTGTGCAGCCGGTGGGCGCCATGGTGTCGTCCATCGGCAGCGGCTTGCCGTCCAGCACGAAGGGCGTGAACCGGTCGGCCTGCCGGGCGGTCGGCGTGTACGTCACGACGACGCTGTCGGTCCTGGTGTCGACGATGCACATGCTGTTGGCCACACCGTGCCCGGTGAGGTCGTTGATCGCGATGCTGGCCCCGACCGAGGAGATCCACGAACGGATCTTCTGGTAGGCCGGGTTCACCTTCCGGACCGTCTTCATCGGCTGCTGGTCGTAGCCGGGCGGCATCGCGATGGGCATTTCCTTGAAGCCGTACTGCTTCGCGACCCCTTCCGCCCCGGCCACCGCGACCGAGCTCCGCGCCGCGAAGAACAGCGAGGCGGCCACCATGATCACCACCAGGCCCGGTACCAGTCTGCGGAATCGTTCACGGTTTGTCACCGAAATTCCCCTCTCGGCAGATCGCGTACGACCCTGCTTTCGCATCGAGTGCACTCCCGCGGCCGACTCCTGCGGGCCGAAAAGGCCCGGGGTCCTGGTGCCGCGGTCCCGAAATGCGACGGTGAATCCCACTTCACTCGCAGGTCTACTGCACGAGCATGAACGCCGGACGCCCGCAAAGGCATCTCTCACATTGCTCACCGGCCGGGAACGGCTTTTGCCAATTGTTTTCCCGCCGAAATAATCTCCGGCGGCGTGATCGGAAAAGGGTGATCCGCCGTCCGCGATCGGCGAGTGGCGGACGGCGGACGGCGGACGGCGAGTGGCGGGCAGCGAGCGCCGGCCGGCCGGCCGGGAACACGCCGAAGCGCCCTCCGAACGGACGACGGAGGGCGCTTCGACAGCAGGTGGTTCGACGGCGGGCGCTCGGGCGGGCGCGCACGCGGCCGCCGGGCGGCGCGCGCTCGGCGGCGGTCAGTAGCGGGCGGAGGCCCCCGGCGGCACGTCGTGGCGCAGCCACCCGGCGGGGTCCACCCGGCGGCGCACCCGGTCCACCCGTTCGACGTCGGCCGCCGACAGGTGCCGCTGCGGCTGCTCCAGCCGCTCGACCAGGGTCGGCGCGGTCCGGCCGGTGTCCCAGGGCGTCAGGGCGGAGCGGACCTCGGCGCAGTGCGCCCGGGCCGCCGCCGTCGCGGCCGGGTCGAGCGCCAGGCCGCCGGCGGTGAAGGCGAAGGCGGCGTCGAGGTGGCTCAGTGCCCCGCCGTCCGGATCCGGCACCGCGAGCGCGCCGCCGAGCTGCCGGAGTTCGGCGTTGACCAGTGGCGATCCCGAGCCCTCGCCGAGCACCCGGAGGAACGCCTCCGCGCCGTCCGCGCCGAGTTCGGAGAGCAGCAGGTGGTCCCCCACCACCGGCACCGGATCGGTCGGGTCCATGTGGGTGCGGACCACGGCCGGCGGGGTGGTGGTCTCCCAGGTGTCCAGCACCGGCTCGGCCACCGAGCGGAACCGGCCGAGCAGGTCGGCGGCCTGGCGTTCGGCGGTCGCCAGGCCGTCCTCGGTCGGACTGAGCACCACCCCGGCCAGGCACAGCACCGGACCGCCGGTCAGGACCGGCGGGATCTCCGGCACGGCCGGCAGGTTCATCACCCGGAACGCGGTGGTGACGGCCTCCGGGGCGTCCCGGGTCCAGCTCAGCCAGCGGGACAGCAGCTCGGGGCCGTGCGCGGCGGGCCAGAAGGCGGCGCCGGTGACCACCCGGGCCGCCGGGAAGAGCGCGATCTCGATCGCGGTGACGACGCCGAGTCCGCCGCCGCCCCCGCGCAGGGCCCAGAACAGCTCGGGGTCGGCGGTCGCCGAGACGCGGCGGAACTCGCCGTCCGGGGTGACGAGTTCGATCACCCGGACGCTGTTCACGGCGAGCCCGGCCCGGCGGCCGTAGAAGCTGAT
This sequence comes from Kitasatospora sp. NPDC127116, assembly GCF_042677365.1. Taxonomy (NCBI): domain Bacteria; kingdom Bacillati; phylum Actinomycetota; class Actinomycetes; order Kitasatosporales; family Streptomycetaceae; genus Kitasatospora; species Kitasatospora sp. NPDC127116. The sequence goes on along the minus strand of NZ_JBHXTL010000236.1, from coordinate 3,297 downwards.
CCCGCCGCGCAGCAGGTAGCCGACCACGCCGACCGTGGGCGAGGTGCCGTGCGGCGCCGCCAGCCCGTACCCGGCGGCGGCCTCGACCACCGCGCCCCAGCGCGTTCCCGCCGGGACGCGGGCGGTGCGGGCCACCGGGTCGATCACGACCGGGCCCGCGGGCTCGGTGCGGACGAGCAGGGATTCGTCCATCGGGCGGGCCGAGCCGGAGGCGTGGCCGGTGGTGTGCACCCGGACCCACCGGCCAGCGCGCTGGGCGTGGCGCAGCGCCGACCGGACCTGTCCGACGGTGCGGACCGTCACCGCCGCCGCGGGCCGCACCGGCGCGGCCAGGTTGAACACGGCGGTCGCGGCGGCGAAGGCACGCTCCCCGGGCAGCGCGACGGCGTCCTCGGTCTCGGTCATGGCAGGAGCTCCTCGGCTCGTTGACGGGTCACTTGACGCCGAACCGGGCACGGGCCAGCTCCCGGGTGGTCACCGCGGACAGGAAGACCCCGATCCCGGAGTGGCTGTGCAGGGTGGACAGGTCGCGCCAGACCCGCTCGATCCGCTCCCCCTGCCGCACCGCGCTCGAACCCGCCGTCGGGAAGAGCTGCCCCTCCACGGCGTGCCAGCACAGCCGGATCACCTCGCGGCAGATGGTGGCCAGGCGCAGGTCGTGCTCCCGGGTGAAGGCGCCCGGCCCTCCGGCGCACAGCTCCTGCCACTGGGTGATCGCCTGCAGCACGGCCGCCTCGGCCGTGGCGATCATGCCGGCCGCCTCGCCGTACCAGAACTGGTAGTCCGGGTCCTCTGCGCGGGTGACCACCGGCGGGAACAGCGTCGTGCGGGAGAGCATCAGCTCCTCGTAGGCGTCCAGCGCGCCCTGGGCCATGCCCACGGCGAGCGAGGCCACCTCCAGGAGCATGAAGCTGAGCGAGCCGCCGCCGTACTCCGGGTTGCCGTGCAGCCGGTAGCCGGGCGTGCCCCCGTCGACGACGACCTCGCTCATGTGCGTCCGCGGGAGCGTCAGGTGCTCCGGGACCCGGCCGTCCTCGATCACGATGCTGTGCGAGCCGCTGCCCTTGAGGCCCAGCTGGCCGCCCCAGTCGTCGAGCCGGCGGAACTCGGAGCGCGGAGCGACGAAGAGCATCGGCGCGGGCGGTTCGCCGGCCTCGCCGGGCACCGGGACGTGACCCATGAAGTGCGTCGCGTACGGCGAGCCCGAGCAGTAGTTCCAGGTGCCGTCGATCCGCCAGCCGCCGTCCTCGGCGCGCTCGGCCTTCCCGTTCGGCACGATGGTCGCCGGGCAGATGAAGTCGCCGCCGGCGAAGAGCTCGGCCTGCGCCCGCTCGTCGAACAGCGAGGCCGCGGGCAGGGCGTGGGTGGCGCCGAGGCAGTACATCCACCCGGTCGACGGGCAGCCGCGGGCCAGCGTCATCGCGACCCGCAGGAAGGTGTCGATGCCGAACTCGTAGCCCCCGTAGCGCTTGGGCACGAGGATCCGGTAGAAGCCGGCCCCGGCGAACGCCTCGTGGGTGTCCTGGGCGTAGTAGGTGCGCTGTTCGGTCTCGGCTTGCCGGGGCACCAGGAGCGGCGCGATGGCCTCGGCCCTGGCGATGATCTCCCCGGGTGTCAGACCGGGCTCGGGCGGCTGCGGCGAGCCGGACCCTGCGGCGTTCATGGCGACCGTCATTGCGGCGCAGCTCCTCTACGGTTCGGGCGGGCGTTCCACCGAAGCTGGATGGACTTTCCCGGCCAGCCTGGCCCGCGGCCCGGCCGGTGCGCATCTCCCGGATTGCCAGCACGATCGAAGAACCCACGGCCGGGGGGCCGTTGCTACGGTTCCGGGGCGAATTCGCCCCGGACTCCGTGAGAGGAATTCCCCATGAGCCCCAATGGAAAGCCGCAGTCGAACGCACCGGCGAGCAGGACGCCACTCTCCTTCAACCAGGAATTCCTCTGCGGCTTCGACCGCGGGGACGACGAGGGGCCGTTCGGCCCGCGGTTCCACATCGTGCACGGCTGGCGTCTGCGCGGGAAGGTCGACGCCGCGACGCTGCAGCTGGCCCTGGACGACGTGGTGGTGCGGCACGAGGCCCTGCGCACGGCCATCGTCCGGGGCGAGGGCGAGCGGTACCAGGAGATCCATCCGCCGACCCCGGTCCGGCTGGAGCTGCGGGAGCTGACCGGGGCGGATCCGGCGGCGCGCGAGCGGGCGGTGGAGGACCTGATCACCGAGGTGGAGTCGGGCACCATCAGCGCGCGGGAACTCCCGCTGCTGAAGGCCACCCTGCTCCGCTTCGACGAGGAGGACGCGGTCCTGGCCCTCGTCGTGCACCACACGGCGGCCGACGGCTGGTCGGTGCGGCTGATCATCCGCGATCTCGCCGTCCGCTACGCCGAGCGCCGCGGGCACACCCAGCCCGAGCTGCCGGTGGCCCTGCCGTACCGCGAGTTCTCGGCGTGGCAGCGGGAGTACGCGGCGGATCCGGCGCTGGAGGAGTCGCGCGCCTTCTGGCGGGAGCAGCTGGCCGGCGCCGAGATCTACTCGGTGGCCACCGACCGGCCGAAGTCGGCCGGCCTGCCGGAGTCCACCGCCATCCACCGCTTCACCGTCGACGCCGAACTGACCGCGCGGGCGGTGGAGATCGGCCGGGCGCTGCGCAGCACGCCGTTCATGGTGCTGATGGGCGCGTTCGCGGTGATGGTCGCGCGTTCCTCCGGAACGACCCGGGTGGTGGTGCCGACCTTCTCGCCGGGCCGTGGCGAGGACCGCTTCCACCACACGGTCGGGCCGTTCTTCAACTTCCTCCCGCTGTGCACCGAGCTCGCCGGGTCGCGCGACTTCGCCGAGGTGGTCGCCCGGATCCGCACCACCAGCCTGGAGGCGTACGCCCACGACATCCCGTTCGGGCAGATCCTCGGCCAGGCACCGGAGTTGATGCTGCCGACGCTGGAGGACGGCCGGGCGGCCTGTGTCTTCCAGGTCTTCCCGTTCCCGTTCCTGCTGGACGGGGAGCTGATCGGGGACCTGGAGTACACCGAGGTGCGGCGCCGGCTCACCTCGCAGCCGGTGGGCTCGGACGTGCCCAACGGCGCGCTGTGGACGCTCAACCTCGACCCGGCCGGGGACGTGGTGGCGGGCATCCAGTACAACAGCAACCTCTACGACGAGAGCTCGGTGGCGGAGCAGGTGGACCGCTTCCGCGAGGTGCTGCGGGAGCTGGTCGGCGCGCCGGACGCGCCCCTGGACCTCCGTACCGAGCGTTCCTGAACCACTGGGGCCGACGGTCCCCGCCGCGTGCGGCGGGGACC
>NZ_JBHXTL010000235.1:0-7803 GCF_042677365.1 Kitasatospora sp. NPDC127116 | reverse complement strand
GCGTTCCCGCGGCGCCCGGCCGGCTCTTCGCTTCGCCGCCCACGGGCACGTCCGGCCGCTCGGACGCGGGTCCCCTGGTGGAGCTCCCGGCGTCCGGGGGGCGGGAGCGCCGCCATCGGCCGAGTCCGCAGGGCTGGTCGGCTGGCCCGCGGCGGAGGCCCGGCGTGGCTTGCCGCCGAGGCGGCCCGCCGACCCTATCGTCCGTGTGCGAATGACGGACTTCGGGGAGTCGGCGCGATGTCCGCACCGCGCCGGAGGCCGAAGTCTCCCCCCACGGGACCTCAGTCGGCTCCACCGCGGCCGAGGACGCCCAGCGCGCCGGGAAGAGCCCCGGCAGCGTCGGCGGGCAGCGGACGAATCGTCACGCCCCCACTGCACCCCACGACATCCCACACCTCAAGGAACGGAGCACGCCGTGCGCCTTCGCCCGATGTTCGCCCTCTCCCTTTCCCTCTCCCTCGCCTGTGCCCTGCCGCTCGCCGGAGTGGCGGCCGCGGAGGACGCCGCCGGCCGGTCGGCGGGTGCCGGAGTCGTCCGCTCCGCCGAATGCCCGGACGGCCCCGCGGACCCCCACCCGGAGCTGTACTACTGCGGGCAGTCCCGCCTCGGCCCCGCCGCCCTACCGAACACGGAGCCGACCGCCACCCTGCTGAGGGGCTACCAGCGCTTCGGCGGGCTCAGCGCCCCGCACTTCGTGACGCTGTACGCCAACACGGACCCGAAGCAGAGCGGCGACTGGGTCTACGCTCCCGACCGCGGCTTCCAGCAGATCAACGGCGTGGTCGACGAGACGCAGTGGACGGTGCCGGTCGGCACCAGGCTCGACCGCTTCGGCGCGCTCCACGGCGGCTACCTCTCCGACCCCGGCACACCGTTCACCCAGCGCTCCTTGACGCCGGACTCGCTCAACCCCGACCCGGACGACGGCGAGGTCTACCACTGCCTGTCCGTGCTGAAGCCGTTCGACGTCCGGCGAGGACACGTCGCGGCCTTCTACGGCATGCCCGGCGGCGGAATCCAGGAGTGGCTCGACAAGACCCTCAAGCCCAAGGAACTCGGCGAGAAGGACTACAAGATCGACGTCCTCGTCGCCGAGCAGTACCTCGCCGTCGTCAACGACGACCAGTGCGCGGTGACACCCACCGGTGCCTGACGGCCGATCGCATCGGCGGCGCGGACGGCGGCACCCGGTGCTGCCGTCCGCGCCGCGTCGGCGGGCAGGCCTTCCTGATGTCCGCCCCGGGGCGACGCCCACGGGTGACGCCGCCCCCAGGGGCACATCCCCGCCCGGTCCGCGGATCTGCCGGGACACCCCGGCCGGGAGGGGACCCGGGCTCGCGTCCCGCGGTGCAGAACCGATGCCCTGAGGGGCCAACTTCCGTGCGCCGGGCCGCGACTGCCCTCCACGTTCGTCGACATCCCCGGTATAAAGAGGCGGAGGGGACCGAGGGGGATCAGCATGCACTCAAGGGAACAGCCGCAGAAGGCCGGGCGTCCTCATCGCGACGCGGCCACCGCCCGACGGTCCGGCAGCGGCACACGACCCGCGGCGGAGGCCGCGTCTGCGAGGGGTGCCGAGGCCCTGCAGCGCACCGTCGGCAACGCGACGACGGCACGCATGATCGCGGAGCAGCGGGACGGCGCCGGCCCGGACGACCGCCGGACGGCGCCGGCCCTCCAACGCGTGACGGGCGACCAGGCGGCGGCGCCGCGAAGGCCGCAGACGCGGATGGACCCGAACAACGTGCTGCGGATCTGCGGAGCCGCCACGTACGACGGGGAGACCGTCACGCCCGGCGGACGGTCGTCCGAGCTGCGGAACATCGTGTGGGAGAACCACTGGGCCGCCATCTCCGAGGTGTGCAGGAAGCACAAGTACACCATCGCCGTCCGTGAGACCGGCGAGCACTCCATCCGGCGCATCGCGGAAGGGGCCAAGCCCAAACCGCACACCATCCTGGAGAAGTCCATCAAGCCCGCGTCCGTGCGCAAGAAGTACGGGCCCGGGCCCGGGCAGACGCAGGGCGACCCGGAACGCGTACTGGAGTTGCTGGAGCAGCACGACCTGAGCGGCTTCGTCGGCCACTGGAACGCGGACGGCCTGGCCGGCGTCCGGATCGCCCGCCTGCCCGACACGATGACGGACCCGGAGATCGTCCGGACCGGCCCCAGGGGCGAGAAGTACGTGCCGATCGACATGAACGAGACGGACGGCGGTCCGCAGCTGGCCCAGCTGAAGACCGACCCGCGGTGGAAGCAGTACCTCTACACCGGGGACTACGACCTCCACGAGGTCTACTCCGCGCAGGGCGGCACCGGTGGCGGCCAGATCCCGGAGGCCACCCCCGAGAAGGCCAATCTGCTCAACCGCCTCAACAGCGGGATCGCACGGAACTCCCAGGAGGAGGTGGTGCGCAGCGGCACGGTGACCATGGGGAACGGCACCCTGCACATGGCCGCCGAATCCGAGTACGCCATGTTCCAGCACGGCGACCAGGCCACCTACCGGATGAACCAGTACCTGGAGGCGCAGGCTGCCGCGCTGGAGAACCAGGTCGCCCGGCAGGCGGCGCAACTGGTGCGGGCGGTGGCCACCGAGGCCGACGAGCCGCTGGCGTGGTGCCGGATGGGGCAGTGGTACGTGACCCGGAACCGGGAGGAGCACGCGATCCTGCGGTCCCGCTGGAATCTCGCCGTGCCCCACACCTGGGGCGCCTCGGAGGTGGAGCGCACGGCCCGCGGCGGCTACCGCACGGCCGGCTACCTGGACTGACCGCACCGCCGGCTGCCTGAACTGACCGCACCGCCGGCTGCCTGAACTGACCGCACCGCCGGCTACCTGAACTGACCGCACGGCCGGCTACCTGGACTGACCGCACCGCCGGCTGCCTGGACTGACCGCACCGCCGGCTGCCTGAACTGACCGCACCGCCGGAACCGGTGTGACGGGCCGGTGGGAACCACGGTCCGGCCGCGGCAGCAGGCGGCCGGCGAGCTGCCGGTCGACTCAGCGCTGCGCGGTGGCCTGCGCGGCGGGGGACCAGGGGGCGGCCCACAGCGGGATCACCTCGACGGTGGCGGCGGAGCCGTGGGCGGGGGTGCCGGGGGTGCGCCCGGTCGTGGTGGGCTGTCCGGTGGTCGTGGGGAACGCGGTCGCGCTCGTCACTGTGGTCATGCTCGGCAACATACCGGGGGGCACTGACAGTGCCGGGTCGGGCAGTGCGGCCCGGCCCGTGGTGGGGTGAAGCGAACGCTGGGGCCGGGCGCGGCTCCGAACGCCTTCCCCTGATGCGAAGGGTCGCGCGTTGCTCGGCGCGCGGTCGGCGCGGGTGCGCCCGGCGCCCGGAACCCGCTCGGGCGCCCGACTCCGCCCGACTCCCCGAACGGGTGAATCCGGTGGCGGCCCCGCCCTGCGCGGCCTCCTCGCCCGCCGGGGTGTCCGCGGCCCCCTCGGACCCGCCCGGAAGGCCGTGTTCGAACACGTTCTCGCCGCCTGCGCACTGGGCTCCGCCGCCCTCCCGGTCCCGTGGACGACCGCGTGGCGTGCGGTCCGGACCGCACGCGGAACATGCTCGAAAAGTCCCCGTTCGACCCGGGCTCGCCCGGAGGCAAATCCACTTGAACGCCGCGCTCGAACAGCACCATCATCGGACGCCATCCACCCGTAACGACTCCGTCAATACCGTCAACTCGGCCTTGGAGAAGCAGACTTGAGCTTCTCGTCCGGGCCGGTGCCGGTGCTTCCGCGCGTCCGCGCACCGCTCTGCGTCTGGAGGATCTGTGGCCTGTCACCCCACCCCGGCGACCCACGTCCCACCCGTCACGGCGGCCCTGGTGGCCCGTGCTTCGAGCAAGGAGGCGATCGCGTGAGCGCCGCGACCGCGGCGACCCCGGCCGAGGCCGCCGACGAGGAACTGCGGTGGCTCGCCGACGGGCGCCGCATCGAGGCGATCGAGGCGATCGGCGTCAACGCGATGGCCCGCCGCCTGCCCGCGCTCGTCGTCCGCGCGTTCCGCCTCGGCTGGCGCATCGACCGCACCTCCGTCACGCTGCTCCTGGTCTGCCAGGCGGTGTCCGCGGTGCTCGGCGCGGCCGGCCTGTTCGCGACCACCGGCACCATCTCGGCGCTGTTCGGCCCGGGCCGGGTCGACGACAAGCTCGCCCACGCGGCGCCGTCGATCCTCGTGATCGCGGCGGCGGCCGGCGCCCGCTCCCTGCTGGGCATCACCATCCGCACCATCACCATCCACCTGTCGCCGCGGATCTCCCGCGAGGCCGAAGCCGCGGTGCTGCGCGCCACCGTGGCGGCCGAGCTGACCGCCTACGACCACGCCGGCTACAACGACGAGCTGGAAGCCGCGGACCGCGGCGCCGAGGTCTGCGTGGACATCGTCGGGGAGGCGCAGAACCTGCTCGCCTCCCTCGCCTCGCTCCTCGGTGCGGCCGGCGTGCTGACGGTGCTCCACCCCGCCCTCCTGCCGTTGCTGGTGCTCGCCGCGCTGCCCCAGGGGATCGCGTCGGTGCACGCCGCCCGGGTGCAGTTCCTGGCGAACCGGGCCGCGGTCGGCGACCGCCGGATCATGGCCAACCTGCGCTGGTACATCCACCTCAAGCGCAACGCCGACCAGGTCCGCTCCGACACCATGGGCGAGTTCCTGCTCGTCAAGTACGACCAGGTCGGCCGGCGGCTGGATGCCACGTCGCGGCGGGCGGCGATGCAGAGCGCCCGGGTGTCGGTGATCGGGGCCGCCGCCTCCGGCCTCGGCAGCGCGCTGGTGTGGGCGGCGATGCTGTGGCTGGTCAGCACCGGCCGGATGAGCCTGCCGCGCGGCGGCGCGGCCGTGTTCGCCCTGACCGCGGTCGGAACCAGCCTGCGCGGCATCGTCGGCTACGGCGCGGACCTCTTCCGCACCGGCATGTACCTGGACGACTGGTCGAGCTTCCTCGACACCGCCGGCGGCCACCGGCCCCGGCGCGGCACCGAAGCCCCCGAGCCGCCGCGCCGGATCGCGGTGGAGAACCTCCGCTACGCCTACCCCGCCTCCGACCGCAAGGCGCTGGACGGGGTGAACCTGCACGTCGAGCGGGGCGAGATCCTCGCCCTGGTGGGGGAGAACGGCTCCGGCAAGACCACCCTCTCCAAGCTCCTGGCCGGGCTCTACCTGCCCGATGCCGGATCGGTGCGGTGGGACGGGCGCGACACCCGCGACCTCGACCCGCACGCCCTGTGGCGCCAGGTCGCCGTCGTCCCGCAGGACTACGCGCGCTGGCCGCTGACCTGCCGCGAGAACATCACGCTGGGCCAGCCCACCGCCGAGGGCGACGCGGCGGTGCTGCGCGCCGCCGACGCCTCCGGGGCGGCCGACGTCGTCGCCAAGCTCCGCCGGGGGCTGTCCACCCTGCTGGCAGTGGAGTGGATGGGCGGCGAGGAACTGTCCGGCGGCCAGTGGCAGCGCCTGGCCATCGCCCGGGCGTTCCACCGCGAGGCCGGGCTGCTCGTCCTGGACGAGCCGACCGCCGCCCTCGACCCGCGCGCCGAGCACCGGATCTTCCAGAACCTGCGGGCGGTCGCGCGGGAACGGGCCGTCGTCCTGGTCACCCACCGGCTCACCAACGTGGCCGTCGCCGACCGGATCGTGGTGCTCGAAGACGGAAAGGTCCTCCAGGAGGGCACGTTCGCCGAGCTGGTGGCCGAGGAGGGCGGCCGCTTCAGGGAACTGTGGGACCTGCAGAACGAACGCACCGGCCTCCCGGCCCAGCGGACCCAGCCGGTCCGGGAGGACGAGGGGACCGACCAGTGATCGACCCCGACGTGCCGAGCGACCCGGCCCTCCCGGGCGGCCTCGTGGGAGTCCGCGCCGAGGAGAAGGGAGCGGGTGGATAGCGGGCGGGGAGCCCGTCGTCCCCGGGCCGTGCCCCCGACGGGCACGGCCCGGGCGGCTCCGGCCCCGGGCGGCGCCCACGGCGTGGCCTCGACCGTCGCCCGCGGGACGGTGAACCCGGCCCGGAGTACCGCGCCGCACGCCGCCGCACCGCACGCCGCGGCGGCGTGTGCTCGGCCCGGGTGAACATCGCGGGTGGAATGCGCGTTCCATGCTCCGACAGGGCACGGGTGGGGGCCGAGGATCCCGTGAGAAAGGCCGTGCCGTGGGGCGTGCACTGATCGTGGTCGACGTACAGAGGGACTTCTGCGAGGGCGGAGCCGTTCCGGTCGGGGGAGGCGCCGGGCGGGCCCGGGCCATCGCCGATCTCGTCGGGCGCACCGCCGGCAGCGAGTACACCCACGTCGTCGCCACTCGTGACCACCACCTCGACCCGGGCAGCCACTTCTCCGATCACCCGGACTTCAAGGACTCCTTCCCCGTGCACTGCGTCGCCGGCACCGAGGGGGGCGAGTTCCACCCCGAGTTCGCCCCCACGGTCGGGACGAAGGTGGACGAGGTCTTCTACAAGGGCGCGCACTCCGCCTCCAAGAGCGGCTTCGAGGGCTTCACCGCGGACGGGACCGGGCTCGCGGACTGGTTGCGCGCGCGGGAGGTCACCGAGGTGGACGTGGTCGGCATCGCCACCGACCACTGCGTGAAGGCGACCGCGCTCGACGGTGTGCGGGCCGACTTCGACGTCCGCGTTCTGCTCGACTACACCGCGGGCGTCGCCGCCGACACCACTGCCCGGGCCCTTGCCGAACTCGGCGAGGCGGGAGTGGAGTTGACCGGTGTGCCGGTCGTCCACGCCTGACGCGATACGGCGGGCCCGCCGCCCTTCGCACACCCGGGGTCCGAGCGGACCGGGACGGCCGGGAGCGTCAACCTGCGACGAGGACACGCCCCTGACCGGGTGAGTTGCGACATCTCCGGGCCAGGGGACGGCCAGGGTAACGGTCGTGATCGATATCCGCATCCGCACGGCCGCCGGCGCAGTCGCCCTCGCCTGCGCCGTCGTGCTCATCCCCGAGATCCCGGCCGTCGCCGCCCCCGCGGCCGCGACCGAACCCGCCCCCTTCAGCTGCCTCGACCCCAGCGGGGAGGCGCTCTGGAGCGGCCCCCAGTGCGACGGCGTCATCGTCCGCGAACTCGGCACCGAGGCCGTCGCCGTCCTCCTGGACGGCCGCCGGATCGACTTCGCCGACGAGGCCGAACTGCGCGCCGACGACTGCGCCGTCCGGCCCGCCGTCACCCTCCCCGCCAGCACCTTCGAGAACCTCCCCAAGGGCCCGGACCCGCTGTACGCCGCCGTGGACCGCCGGGTGGACGTACCCCGCATCACCCCCGAACCGCACTGGCGCAAGGACTGCCACCCGCTCTTCCGCTCGGACGGCCGCGATCCGTCCGTCATCTTCGAGGAGGGCTTCGGCCCGAAGGACACCGTCAACGGCCAGTACGACATCACCAGCTACGTCCTGCAGAACCAGCCGTCGCCGTTCGTCAGCACCACCTACGACCCCGAGCTGTACAAGAAGTGGAAGAAGGTGCCCTGGGACTACTTCATCGACGCCCCCGGCGGCATCGACGTCAACGCGACCATCGGCGACCAGCACCAGTACGCCGACCAGGTCGAGGTCGCGTTCCCCGGCGGCGTGGACCGGCACTTCATCCGCCGGGCCTGCCCGGTCGACCGGGCCACCGCCTCCCTGGTCGAGTCCGGCTGCGTGGACAACCCGAACTACCAGCCCTGGCTGCACTGACCGCCGGCCGTCCGGCCGCCGGGGGGGGGGGCGGGGGGCCGGCCCCGCGGCGGGTGGCGCGGGTCGTCCACGCCGGGGCCACCCCCGCCCCCGGGCGCGCGCCAGGGGGGTCGACGACC
>NZ_JBHXTL010000234.1:0-7941 GCF_042677365.1 Kitasatospora sp. NPDC127116 | reverse complement strand
ACCCATCGGGGGAGCGGCCGGGCCCGGAGTGCTTCCGGCGCTCGGTGCCGCGCGTCAGCCGGTGATCATCGTCCTGCCTTCGATCGTCGTCCAGCCGCCCCAACCGCCCGGGACCGGGTCGGCCTTGTAGGTGGCGTGGTTCAGGGCGCCGTTCTGCCCGGTGGCGAAGAGGTCCAGCACGCCCGCCGTGGCGTTGAACGTCACGGTCGGGAAGCGGCCGGTGGTGAACTTCCAGTCCCCGACGGAGGTCCAGTCGCGCCACCGCTTGTCGTCGGGCTGCCACTCGGCGCGGGCGAGGACACCGTCACCGCCGACCACGAACAGCTTGAAACCGCCGGTGGCGGGGTCGAAGACCACCGACGGCGAGCCCGCGAACTGCCGGCCGGGGATCTCGTACCAGCCGCTCCACTTCGTCATGCCCGGCGTGTAGTACGCGTGCGCGACGACCCCGCTGGTCCGGGTGGCGAAGACCTCCACGGTCCTGGTGACCGGGTTGTAGGCGGACGTGGGACTGCCGGAGAACGTCCAGCCGGAGTCCTGGGCGTACCAGTCGCGCCAGCCCTGGCCGTCCGACTTCCAGTAGGTCTGCTTGAGCACGCCGTCGCTGTTGATCGCGGACAGCTCGATGCCACCGGTGGAGGGGTTGTACACGGCGCTCGGGCTGCTCACGAACTCCCCGTTGCCGCGGAGGTCGGTCCAGCCGCTCCACCCCGTCGTGCCCTGGGTGTAGTACGAGTGCGCGACGAGCCCGGTGGTCCGGGTGGCGAAGACCTCCGCGGTCCTCGTCGCCGGGTTGTAGACGGCGGTGGGGCTGCCGGTGAACCTCGGGCCGCGGTCCTGGAAGTACCACTCGCGCCAGCCCTGGCCGTCCGGCATCCAGTAGGTCTGGGACAGCACGCCGTCCGTGCCGATCGCGAACAGCTCGGTGCCGCCGGTGGAGGGGTTGTACAGCGCGGTGGGAACGCTCGCGAACTCCCAGTCGCCACCGACCTGCGCCCAGCCGCTCCAGGTCGTGCCGTCCGGGCTGGTGGAGAACACCACGTGGTGGTTGCTGTCGACGGCGAAGACCGTGGAGATCTTCCGGACCGGGTCGTAGACCGAGCTGCGGGCGGCCGGGTTGGCCGTGACGGTGTCCCACCAGCCGCCGCGGACCTGGTCGATCCACCCGCCGAGGTCGTCGACGCGGGAGGAGTACGCGCCGGTGCGGGTCTCGGTGGCGGGCACGCCCAGGCAGCCGCCCTGCCAGGAGCGGGAGGCCACGGCCACCAGCTCGGCCCTGCCGTTGACCTGGCGGATCGCCGGGGCGCCCGTGTCGCCCTTGCAGACCGCCGCGCCGCCGGTACCGGTGGTGCCGATGCCCGTCGGGCTCACGGTGTCGAGGCTGAACGCGCCGCTGTGCAGCTTGTTCGTGATCCACTCGGCCTTGGTCCGGCCGTACCCGGGCACCCGCAGCGTCTCCCCGGCGCTGGGGGCGGTGGTGGCGACCGCGATCGGGGCGATGTCGGTGACGGGCTTGGCCAGCCGGGCGAGGACCAGGTCACGGTCCTGGCGCGGCGCCAGCTCCACGACCTCCGTCACCGTGCCCGCGCCGGTCGTCAGGTCGGTGCGGCCGATGGTGGCGGTGGTCTTCCACTTGGGCGCGCCCGCCGCGAGGGCCTGCGGCTGCGCCGGGTCGTCGGAGAAGCAGGAGGCCGCGGTGGCCACCCAGTAGCGGTCCACCAGCACGCCGGTGCAGGCGCGCACGTTGTCGCCGATCACCAGGCGCGCGGTGTAGGCGTAGGTGCCGTCGGCGGCCGGGTCGCCGACCACGGCGACGGCCGGGGTGAAGGTGCTCAGCGTGCCGGCGGCAGCGGCCGCGACCAGCACGCCGGCCCGCCAGGAGCGGACCTGGGACTTGCGGGACATGAGGGATCTCCCTGGAACGTTCGGGAAGGAGGGCACGCCGCAGGTGCGCGGGGTGCGCAGGAGGTTCACCGGCCGGGGCGCGGCCCGCCCCGCGCTCGGCGGGGCGGGCCACGGACGGCACGGCGGGGATCAGACCGAGGGGCCGCCGCGGAAGCGGGCCCAGGTGGGGCCCGCCGGATCGAAGGACCACAGGGTGTTGCCGGAGTCCCGGACGTAGGTGACCGGGTGCTTGGTGACCGGGTCGAGCACGGTGTGCGGGACGGAATCCCCGGCCAGGGTGCGGGCGAACGGCGTCAGCGTGCCGGTGGAGAAGTCCAGCGCGTTCAGCTTGTAGTCCGGGCCGTTGACGTACACCACGGTCCGCTTGCCGGCCTCGTCGGCGAACGCGACCGGGTCGGTGGCGGCCACCGGGCCGTGGTCGCGCCAGCCGGGACCCCACGGATCGGCGGACCACAGGTGGTGGGCGGTGTCGCGGACGAACGTGGTGAAGTGCCCGGTGGCGGGGTCCACGACCGTCGAGGGGACGGCGTCCGGGGCCATCGCCGTGCCGGACGTGGTCAGGGGGAACTCGACCCGGCCGGCGCTGCGGCGGTCGATGTAGTTCAGCCGGTTGTTCGGCCCGTTGAAGAAGACCACGACGTGGCCGTCGTTCGGGTTGACCACCGGCACCGGGTCGGTGGCGGCCAGGCCGCCGTAGTCGTACCAGCCCTCGCCCTGCGGGTCCACCGACCACAGGTGGTAGGCGGTGTCCCGGACGAAGGTGACCAGGTGCTTGGTGGTCGGGTCCACGACCGTGCGCGGCACCGCGTCGGGGGCCAGCGCCGTCCCGGCCGGGGTCAGGACGAAGGGGGTCCAGTGCTTGGTGGTGCGGTCGTAGGACCAGAGCTTGTTGTCCGGCCCGTTGACGTACACCATCACATGGCTGTCGGCCGGGTCGGCGGCCGGGGTGGCGATCGCCGTGGGGCGCGCGGCGGCGTAGCCGCCCAGGTCGGACCAGCCCTCGCCCAGCGGGTCGTACGACCACAGGTGGTTGCTGCTGTCCTGGACGAAGGTCAGCGGATGGTTGGTGGCCGGGTCGACCACCGTGAACGGCGACGACTTCACCACGGTCCCCGAGGGGGTGGAGTTCCTGGTCCTGGTGATCCACGGACCGAGGTCGTCGACCCGGGAGGCGTACGCGCCGGTGCGGGTCTCGGCGGCGGGGGTGTCCAGGCATCCGCCCTGCCAGGAGCGGGAGGCCACGGCCACCAGCTCGGCCTTTCCGTTGACCTCGCGGACCACCGGGGCGCCGGTGTCGCCCTTGCAGACCGCCGCACCGCCCGTCCCCGTGATGCCGACGCCGGTCGCGCTCACCGTGTCGAGGCTGAACGCCCCGGTGTGCGCCTTGTCCGGGACCCACTCGGCCTTGGTGCGCCCGAAGCCGGACACCCGCAGCGACTGCCCGGCCGTCGGCGCGGCGGTGCCCACGTCCAGCGGCGTGACGCCGTCGACGGGCGAGGCGAGGCGGGCCATCACCAGGTCACGGCCCTCGGCCTTCACCAGCTCGACCACCTGGGCCGACTTCGCGCCGATGGTGGCGGTGGTGTTCCACTTCGGCGCGCCGTCGGCGAGCGTCTGCGGCTGCGCCGGGTCGTCGGCGAAGCACGACGCCGCACTGAGCAGCCAGTACTGGTCGATCAGCGCGCCGGTGCAGCCGCGCAGGTGGTCGCCGACGACGATCCGCGCGGCGGTGGCGGAGGCGCTGTCGGCCGCCGTGTCGCCGGAGACGGCACCGGCCGGGGCGAAGGTGGTCAGCGTGCCGGCGGCGGCCGCCGCCACGGCGGCCAGCACACCCGCCCGCCGGGAGCGGAACTGGGACTTGCGGGACATGCGGACTTTCCCTTCGAGCGGGCCTGCGGGGACCCGCGGGGGCGGTCGGTCTCGTGCCGACGGCCCCCGCGGGGCGGGTGCGGGGCGGGTCAGCCGGTGGTGGCGGCGATGCCCTGGATGGCGCTGCTGTCGACCTTGTAGAAGGTGGTCCAGCTGCCGTCGGCCTTCTTGTCGGCGGTCCAGATCGCGTCGTCGGTACCGAGGGCGAACAGCCGGACGGTGTCGCCGATCGTGGTGGTGGCGACCTGCTTGACGCCCAGGACGCCGGGCACCTGGTCGAAGGTGGTCCAGGGGCCGTTGGCGGTGCTGTCGGTGGTCCAGATCTGCTGGTCGCCGCCGACGGCGAACAGACGCACCGTGCTGCCGATCGTGGTGGCGGCGATGTGCCGGATGGAGCTGCTGGCGATCTGCTCGAAGGTGGTCCACGTCCCGGCGGTGTAGTCGCCGGTGGTGGTCCAGATCGTGTCGTCGCCGCCGATCGCGAACAGGCGCACGGTGTTGCCGACGGCGGTGGCGGTCACCTGCTTGATGGAGCTGCTGGGCAGGGCCTCGAACCCGGTCCAGGTGCCGGTGGTGTAGTTGCCCGCGGCGGTGTAGATGCGCTGGTCGCCGCCGATCGCGTACAGCCGGACCGTGTCGCCCATGGCGACGGCGGTCACCTGCCGCATGCCGCTGTTGTTCGGCACGGGCTGGAGCGGGCTCCAGTTGCCGGTGGTGGTGTTCTTCGCGGCGGTCCAGATCCGCTGGTCGCCGCCGATCGTGAACAGGCGCACCGTGTCGCCCATCGTGACCGCGCTGACCTGACGCGTGCCGGTGCTGTCCGGCACCGCATCGAAGGTGCCCCACACGTTCGTGGTGTACGCGCCCTCGTTGGTCCAGATCTTGCTGTCCCCGCCGAGCGCGAACAGCTCGCTGGCCGGGCGGGAGGCCTTCACCTGCTTGACCCAGGCGCCGAGGTCGTCGACCCGGGAGCTGTAGGCGCCGGTGCGGGTCTCGGTGGCCGGGGTGCCCAGGCAGCCGCCCTGCCAGGAGCGGGAGGCCACGGCGACCAGCTCGGCCTTTCCGTTGACCTCACGGATCGCCGGGGCACCGGTGTCGCCCTTGCAGACCGCCGCGCCACCGGTGCCGGTGATGCCGATGCCGTTCGCGCTCACGGTGTCGAGGCTGAAGACACCGGTGTGGAGCTTGCCCGGCACCCACTCGTCCTTGGTCCGGCCGAAACCGGGAACACGCAGCGACTGCCCGGCCGTCGGCGCGGAGGTCGCCAGCGGCAGCACCGCGACACCGTCCACCGCCGTGGCCAGACGCGCCATCACCAGGTCACGGTCCGAACGCGGCACCAACTCGGCCACCTGCGCCGACTTCGCGCCCACCGTCACGGTCGTCTTCCACTTCGGCGCACCCGCGGCGAGCGCCTGCGGCTGCGCCGGATCGTCGGAGAAGCACGACGCGGCCGTGACCACCCAGTAGTGGTCGACCAGCGCACCCGTGCAGCCGCGCAGGTTGTCACCGATCACCAGCCGCGCGGTGGAGGCGTAGGAACCGTCGGCGGCCGTGTCGCCGACCACGGCGCCGGCCGGCGTGAAGCTGCTCAGCGTGCCGGCGGCGGCGGCCGCGACCAGCACACCCGCCCGACGGGCGCGGACCTGGGAGTTGCGGGACATCAGGAATTCCCCCTGAGGAGTACGAGAAGTGGGTGCCCCGCCGGACCGGCGGCCGGATGGCGGCCGGCCCGGCGGGACGTGGTGCGGGCCGGGTCAGCCGGTGGTGGCGGCGGTGATCGCCTTGACACCGGTGATGCCGCCGGGGACCTCGCCCCACGGGGTCCACCGGCCGGCGTTGTAGTCGGCGTCGCGGTTGTAGACCTTGTCGTCCTCGTTGATGGCGACGACGTGGACGACGTTGCCCTCGGCGCTGCTGCTGATCGCCTTCAGGTGGTTGTCGCTGACCTTGGTCCAGGCGGGGTCCCAGCGGCCGGCGTCGAAGTTGCCGTTGGTGCTGAAGAGGGAGCCGTCCGAGCCGATGATCTGCAGGTCGACGATGTTGCCGCGGGCAGCCGCCGTGATGCCCTTGACGCCGGCGGCATCACCTGGAATGACACCCCACGGGGTCCAGCTGCCGTCGGGCCGGTTGTCGCGGGTGTAGACCTTGTCGTCCTCGTTGATGACGAAGACGTGGACGACGCCGTCGGCGGTGGTGGCGCTGGTGATCGCCTTCAGGTTGTTGACGCTGACCAGCTCCCAGGAGCCGACCCACCGGCCGGCCGTGTAATCGGCCTGGGTGCTGTACAGGGAGCCGTCGACGCCGATGATCTGCAGGCTGACGGTGTTGCCCCGGGCGGTCGCGGTGACGCCCTTGACCCCGACCGCACCGCCCGGGACCTCGCCCCACGGGGTCCAGTAGCCGCCGACCTTGCCGTCACGCGTGTAGACCTTGCCGTCCGAGCCGACGACGAAGACGTGCACGGTGTCACCGGTCGCCACCGAGTCCACGGCGGAGAGGGCGCCGCTCGGGACGGGCGACCACTTGCCGAGCCAGCTGCCCGCCTTGTAGTCGGCCACGGTGTCCCACAGCTTGGTGTCCGAACCGATGACCTGCACGTGCAGGCCGGCCGTCACCTCCGTCGTACGGAAGCGCACCTCCTGCACCCAGGCGCCGATGTCGTCGACCCGGGAGCTGTACGCGCCGGTGCGGGTCTCGGTGGCCGGAGTGCCCAGGCAGCCGCCCTGCCACGAGCGCGAGGCCACGGCCACCAGCTCGGCCTTACCGTTGACCTCACGGATCGCCGGGGCACCGGTGTCGCCCTTGCAGACCGCAGCACCACCGGTACCGGTCGTGCCGATGCCCGTCGCGGCCACGGAGTCGAGGCTGAAGACACCGGAGTGGAGCTTGCCCGGCACCCACTCGTCCTTGGTCCGGCCGAAACCGGGAACACGCAGCGACTGCCCGGCCGTCGGCGCGGAGGTCGCCAGCGGCAGCGGGGCGATGCCGTCGACGGGCGTGGCCAGGCGGGCCATCACCAGGTCACGGTCCGTGCGCGGCACCAGCTCGGCCACCTGGGCCGACTTCGCGCCGACCGTCACGGCGGTGGTCCACTTCGGCGCGCCGGCCACCAGGGCCTGCGGCTGCGCCGGATCGTCGGAGAAGCACGACGCGGCGGTCAGCACCCAGTAGCGGTCCACCAGCGTGCCGGTGCAGCCGCGCAGGTGGTCACCGACGACGATCCGGGCGGTGGCGGAGTAGGTGCCGTCGGCGGGCGTGTCACCGGGGACGGCCTGGGCCGGGGCGAAGGTGGTCAGCGTGCCGGCGGCCACAGCCGCGACCAGCACACCCGCCCGCAGGTTGCGGGACGAGGAGGTGCGAAGCATGAGGTGTCACTCCCAACGTGAAGAACGACTTCGGGCGGTGGTGGTCAGCCGGTGACGGTCAGCTCGACGAGGGCGGCCGGGTCGCCGCCGGTGCCTACGCCGACTCCCTGGAAGCCGTTCGTGGGGACGTCGACGGTCTGGGTGGTGGTGCCGACGGTGAGGCCGGCGCGGACCGCGCGGCCGCCGCTGGTCTGGACGAAGAAGACGTCGGGCAGCTGCAGGGAGAGGGATCCCGTCGTGCCGGTGACGGTGAAGCAGATCTGGTTGTCCGGGTTGCCCGGGGCCAGGGTCCCGATCTGGATCTGGGACTTCGAGCAGTCGGCGGCGAGCATGATGTGGCCGTCGCCGCGCAGCAGCTTCACCTTGGTGATGGCGGCGGCGCCGGGGTAGGAGAAGTCCTCGACGGCCGGCGGTGCGGCGGAGTTGTCGGCGGGGGTGGTGTCGGCGGCGGCGATCGCGGTGGCGCCGCCGAGGGCCGCGGCGGTCACCGCTGCGGTGGCCAGCCAGCGGCGGGCGGTCCTCCGGGTGCGGGAGGGGTTGTCTGTCACCTGGGGCTCCATCGGGAAGGTGGGCGGGGAGCGGGGGCGGCGCGGGTCAGCCGGTGACGCGCAGTTCGAGCAGGGTGGTGGGCTTGCCGTTGCCGTTGCCGCTGCCGATCCCGACGGGGACGGCGGTGCCCTTGGCGATGTCGACGCTCTGGGAGACGCCCTCGCTGGTGAGCTTGGCGTTGACCGAGTAGTCGTCGGTGCGGATCCGGAACACGTTGGGCACCTCGACGGCGAGGTAGCCGGTGGTGCCG
>NZ_JBHXTL010000233.1:0-8006 GCF_042677365.1 Kitasatospora sp. NPDC127116 | reverse complement strand
CGGCGGGGCGCCCTGTGCGCGGGGTGGGGCTGCCTCCGATGCGCCGGGGCCGCCCGCCGGGCCTACGGGAGGGGCGGCCGCGGCCGCGGTCGAGGGCGGGTCAGTAGCGCAGGACGGCGGCGATCCGGTCGCTGTCGGCGAGGGTGCCGTCGGGGACGAAGCCGACCTGGCCGCCGGTGTCCAGGGTGCGCTCGATCACCTCGTCGACGATGTCCTCGCGGGCGCCGGGCTGGTCGGCCTCGGCGGGCACGAGGTGCTCGCCCTCGTCGCGCACGGTGGCGCGGTAGTTCTCCTCGACCACCAGGCGGGCGACCCGGCCCTCGCCGACGGTCCGCCAGACCTCGTCCAGGCCGGCCGCGAACTGCTGGGCGCCGCGGGCCTTGTCGAGCTGGGCGAGGTGCTCGGCGACCTCCTGGTCGGCGTGGGCGCGCACGGCGGGTTCGACCACCTTGCGGACGGTCTCGGCGTCGGCCTGGGCCAGGCCGCCGTGCGGGAGCTGCGCGGTGGACTCCTTGGCGATCGGGCCGACGGCGTCCAGCAGGGCGAGCGCGGCGGCCTCCCCGACCACGTACAGCGGGCGGGGGGCGGCGGCCAGCAGCTTGCCGACCTCGGTGTCGGCCTGGCGCAGGAAGGTCTTGGTCGCCTCGTCGCGGAAGGTGCTGGGCGTGTCGCCGATCTGCTCCTGGCGTTCGGGGTCGGGGTTGTCGAAGACGCGCACCAGCGGGAAGCCGCGGCCCTTCTCCTCGGCGACCCGCTCCTCGGTGCCGCCCCAGAGCACCACCTTGTCGGCGGCGACCGCGAGCACCCAGAACGGGCGCTCGGCGGCGTGCGCGGCGACCAGGTTGCGGGTGAGGAAGGTGTCGGACAGGACCACCCGGGCGGGGGCGGTGCGCCCGAGTGACCAGACCTGGTGCTCGCCGGGGGCGGCGAAGATCGCCAGGCCGTCCTCGGCGTGCACCAGGTCGACCTCCGTGTGGGCCCGGTCGAGCTGTTCCAGCACGTCGATCCGGTCGGCGCGGGAGACCTCCGGGTCCGCCTGGACGCGCTCCTTCGCCTCGGCCAGCAGGTTGCGCAGCCGGACCGGGTCCTGGGTGTTGTCCGGCTCCCGGCGGTGCGTGGGCATCAGGATCGACACCACCGGATAGGGCCGCGGCCGGCGCAGCTCGGCGAGGACGGCGGGGCTGAGGTCGGGGCGCATGGAGACCCTTTCCGAAGGCGGTCGGCCTTCTTTCGTGGACGCGCGAAGCCTGGCACTGCTGCCAAATGTCGTCAATGTACCTATTTGCGGCTTCTGCGGCGCGCGAGCACGGCCCGGGCGGGGGTCTGGCGGTGCGGTCGGGCGGGGGCTTCGGTGCGGTCGGGCGGCCCGCCGACGCCGTCCGGAGTCGGGCGGCGGCGTCGGCGGGACGCGGTCGGGAGCGGTGGGGCCCGGTCGGGCCCGGTGCGACGCGACCGGTCAGGGCCGTCGGGACGGCCCGGGGGCGGTCAGAACTGGACGTCGGTGCAGGAGTAGAAGGCGTTGCCGGTGTCGGCGATCTCCCAGACGGCGACGATCACCTGGTGGCCGGTGCGGCCGGTGGGCAGGGTCCCGGTGTGGGTGGTGGTGGCGGCGGGCTGGCGGCCGTTGTAGGGGACGGTCAGGAACGGGGTCAGGTCCAGGGCGGACCGGGTGATCGGCTGGCTCGCGCTGTAGCCGGGCTTGGTCAGGTAGTACTTGAAGTTCGTGGTGGAGTGCCGGGCCTCGATCTCCCAGGTGAAGGTGAGCTGCTGGCCCGCCGTCACCCTGGTGGTCGGCCAGGCGCCGCCGCGGGGGTTGTCCAGCGGGGCCCAGCGGGCGTCCCCGCCGGCGCAGATGGTGCCGTCCGCCGGGCCGCGGCCCGGGAAGCCCTTGGGGCCCTCGACGCTCTGCGGCTCCCACTGGATGTCGCCGCAGTCCCACGGGACGGCGTTGGCGCCGCAGAGCGCGGAACGGCTCGGCGGCAGGTTGATGAAGCCGTGCGACTGGGCCGGCAGGGCCGCCGCGATCGGCAGGGCGATCGCGGCCGCGGCGGCGGCGATCAGATGGCGCTTGCGCATGGTGCTCCTCCGTGGGGGTGGATGGAGTGTGCGCCCGGCGCGGGGCGTGCGCGTGCGCGTGGGGGTGCGCACGGCGGCCTGCCCGAGACATGGCATGCCCGCGCCAGACCGGTTGCCCGACACCGTAGGAGCTGCCTTCCCCTCGCGTCAATGGTCTGAACCATTTACGCCAAAGCCTTGCGAACACTGGGCACCGCCCGACGTCTCGCACCCGGCACCCCACTCGGACCCGCCCGGGCCCGCGCGGGGCCCACTCTTGGAAGATTATTTGCACAAGCGCTATACAAGCCCTAGCCGATATTTCAGTTCATGGCTTATCCTGGACCCAGCCACATCTGCAAGGAGGCCAGGCCCCATGACCGCCACGGACCCCGCGCTCACCGCCCTCGCCAGCGGCTGGAACGCCCTGTCCCTCCTGCACGGCCGGATCGAGTCCCACATCGAACGCGCCCTGCAGGCCGAGCACGACCTGAGCGTGCGCGAGTACTCGCTGCTCGACGTGCTCAGCCGCCAGCACGACGACGAGGGCGGGCACCTGCAGATGAAGCAGGTCGCCGACGCGGTCGTGCTCAGCCAGAGCGCCACCACCCGCCTGGTCACCCGACTGGAGGACCGCGGCCTGCTGGCGCGCTACCTGTGCCCGACCGACCGCCGCGGCATCTACACCAACGTGAGCGAGGACGGGCTGAAGCTCCTGGAGCGGGCCCGGCCGACCAACGACGCCGCCCTGCGCGAGGCGCTCGACGAGGCCGCCCGCAACCCCGAGCTGACCTCGCTGGTCCGCGCGGTCGAGGCCGTGGACGCCGCCTCGCCCGCCCGCTGACCCCGGCCGGCCCCGCACCCGCCGCTCCCCCCGGGCCCGGCCCGTCCGAACCGCACCCACGGTTCGGACGGGCCGGGCCCGGTCGCGTTTCCCGCCCACCCCACCCCGTTGCGCATGCAACCCATGGCGCATGCAACCTGCGCCGCGTGCAACCTATGGCGAATGCCCCATACCCTCGCTTGCACTTATCGCGCGTCTGCAACTATTGTTTAAGCACGCAAGGCGCTAGCTCAAGCAATCACAGAAGGGTTCGGGCCCATGCCTCTCGCTCTCATCGCCCTGGCCATCGGCGCATTCGGGATCGGGACCACCGAGTTCGTGATCATGGGCCTCCTGCCCCGGATCGCCGGCGACTACGGCGTCTCCATCCCCAGCGCGGGCCTGCTGGTCACCGGCTACGCCCTCGGCGTGGTCGTCGGCGCCCCGCTGATGACCGCCCTCGGTACCCGGATCGGCCGCAAGACCATGCTCATGCTGCTGATGGGCCTGTTCACGGCCGGGAACCTGCTCTCCGCGTTCGCCCCGTCCTTCCCCGTGATGCTGGCCGGGCGCATCGTCACCTCACTCGCCCACGGCGCCTTCTTCGGCATCGGCTCCGTCGTCGCCGCCGACCTGGTCGCCCCGCAGAAGAAGGCCGGCGCCATCGCCACCATGTTCACCGGGCTGACCGTCGCCAACATCGTCGGCGTGCCGCTGGGCACCTTCATCGGCCAGGCCGTCGGCTGGCGCGCCACCTTCGCCGGCGTCGCCGCGCTCGGCGTGCTCGGCCTGCTCGGCATCGCCCGGCTCGTACCCGCCATGCCCCGCGCCGAGGGCGCCCACCTGCGCCGCGAGCTCACCGCCTTCCGCAACCCGCAGGTGCTGCTCGCGATGGCGATGACCGTACTCGGCTTCGGCGGCGTCTTCGCCGCGATCACCTACATCGCCCCGATGATGACCAACGTCACCGGCTACGCCGAGGGCTCCGTCACCTGGCTGCTGGTGCTGTTCGGCGTCGGCATGTTCCTCGGCAACCTGCTGGGCGGGCGCTACGCCGACCGCAAGCTGATGCCGATGCTCTACACCACCCTCGGCGGGCTCGCCGTGGTGCTGGCGCTGTTCACCCTCACCGCCCACAACAAGGTCGCCGCCGCCGTCACCGTCCTGCTGGTCGGGGCCCTCGGCTTCGCCACCGTCCCCCCGCTCCAGAAGCGGGTCCTGGACCAGGCCCACGGCGCCCCCACCCTGGCCTCCGCCGTCAACATCGGCGCCTTCAACCTCGGCAACGCGCTGGCCGCCTGGCTCGGCGGCATGGTCATCACCGCCGGTCTCGGCTACACCGCCCCGAACTGGGTCGGCGCCGTCCTCGCCGGCGCGGCCCTGCTGCTGGCCTTCTGGTCCGCCGCCCTGGAGCGCCGCACCCCCGGGCGGGTGACCGCGGCCGCCGTCCCCGCCGCCGCCCCCGTCCCCGCCCACCACTGACCCCGCTCCCCCACCCCGGAGAAGACCTCATGAGTACCACCACCGCCGTCGCCCCGCTCACCACCGCCGACGCCGAACTCCTCGTCGACGCCGCCCGGACCGCCGCCGAGGCCGCGGGCGTGACCGTCAGCGTCACCGTCCTGGACGCGGGCGGCCACCTGCTCGCCTTCCGCCGCGACGACCGCGCCGTGCTGATCTCCGGCGAGACCAGCACCCGCAAGGCCTACACCGCCCTCCAGCTGAACGCCCCGACCGCCGACCTGGTCGACCTGGTCAAGCCCGACGGGCCGTTCCACTCCCTGCCCACCGCGCTGGACCGCCCGCTGCTGTTCATCGCCGGCGGCATCCCCGTCCACCGCGACGGCCGGCCGATCGGCGCCATCGGCGTCGGCGGCGGCGCCCCCGAGCAGGACCACTCCTTCGCCGCCGCCGCACTCGACCGACTCGCCCGGTGAGCACCGCCGCCCGGCCCCTCCGCTCCGCCCCCACCGACCGCACCGCCCCAAGGAGACAGCGCATGACCACCCCCGACATCCCCACCGTGAAGCTGAACAACGGCGTCGAGATCCCCCAGCTCGGCTTCGGCGTCTTCCAGGTCCCCGACGAGCAGACCACCGCCGCCGTCGCCTCCGCCCTGGAGGCCGGCTACCGCAGCATCGACACCGCCGCCGTCTACGGCAACGAGACCGGCGTCGGCCGCGCCCTGGCCGCCTCCGGCGTGGCCCGCGAGGACCTGTTCGTCACCACCAAGCTGTGGAACGCCGACCAGGGCCACGACGCCACCCTGCGTGCCTTCGACGCCAGCCTCGCCAAGCTCGGCCTGGACCACGTCGACCTCTACCTGATCCACTGGCCCACCCCGGCCCGCGACCTCTACCCCGACTCCTGGCGCGCCCTGGAGCGCCTCGCCGAGGAGGGCCGCATCCGCGCCGCCGGCGTGTCCAACTTCCAGCCCGCCCACCTCCAGCGCCTGCTGGACCACAGCTCGCTGGTGCCCGCCGTCAACCAGGTCGAGCTGCACCCCGGCCTCCAGCAGGCCGAGCTGCGCGCCTTCCACGCCCGGCACGGCATCGCCACCGAGGCCTGGAGCCCGCTCGCCCAGGGCGCCGTCCTGGACGACCCGGCGATCACCGCGATCGCCGCGCGCACCGGCAGGTCCCCCGCCCAGGTCGTGCTGCGCTGGCACCTGCAGCTCGGCAACATCGCCATCCCCAAGTCGGTCACCCCGGCCCGCATCCGGCAGAACCTCGACGTCTTCGGCTTCGAGCTGACCGAGCAGGACATGGCCGCGATCGCCGCCGGCGACCGCGACCTGCGCACCGGCCCGCACCCGGACCAGTTCAACGCGAGCTGACCCCGCCGGCGGCCGACCGGGCGCGGGCCCCGCACCGGATCGCCCGTACCGGGCAATTTCCGCCGCGTCCCGCGGCCGGATGCGCCCGGGCGGGGCGCCGGTGTGGCAGGCAGGGGGACGACGGTCCAGCGGCCGTCGTCCCCCTACGGCCGAACGGAGCCCCCATGCGCCGACGCCGCGGCGTCCTGCTGACCGCCGCCCTCCTGGCCCAGCTCGCCGCCGGACCCTCCCACGCGGCGGCCCCCGCCCCGCACGGCGGGCAGCCGGACGGCCAGCGCGGGGTGGTGCGCAGCGGCGACGCCCCGCTGGGCGGCGCCGAGGTGACGCTCTACCGGGCCGGGGACGGCGCGGGCGCCGCGCCCCGGGTGCTGGCCCGCACCCGCAGCGGGCGGGACGGGCGCTTCGTCCTGGACTACCGCCGCCCCGGGGACCCGCGCGCGGTGCTGTACGTGCTCGCCGATCTGCCCGGGCCCGCCGGCGCGCGGGGCGGGGACGGGCAGGGCCCGCCGCAGGGGCCGGTGACGCTGGCCGCCGTGCTGAGCGGGGCCCAGGCCCCGCCCGAACTCGTCGTCAACGAGCGCACCACGGTGGCCGTCGCCTACGCCCTGGCCCGTTTCACCGGCCCGCAGGGCGTGGCCGGCCCCCGCCCGGGGCTGCAGAACGCCGCCGGGATCGCCCACAACCTGGCCGACACCGGTACCGGCGGCATCGCCGCGACGCTCGCCGACCCGCCCAACGGCGCCCTCACCTCGACGATGGCGGAGTTCAACACGCTCGCCAACCTGCTCGCCGCCTGCGTCACCGGCGGCGCCTGCGAGCAGCTGTTCGACCTGGCCCGCCGCCCCGGCCGCGAACGGCCCCGCGACACCCTGCGGGCCGCGGTGGACATCGCCCACGACCCCGGGCACAACGCCGCCGGGCTGTTCGCCCTCGCCGACACCACTCCCCGCTACCGGCCGGCCCTGCCCGCCGCCCCCGAGGCCTGGACCGTGGCCCTGCGCTACGGCGGCAACGGGCGGGAGATCGACGGGCCGGGCAACATCGCCTTCGACGCCGAGGGCAACGCCTGGGTCAGCAACAACTACCGCTACGACGCCGATCCCGCCGTCCCGGTCTGCGGCGGCGAGAGCGTCCTGAAGTTCACCCCCACCGGCCGGGACGCCCCCGGTGCCCCCTACCGCGGCGGCGGCCTGTACGGTGCCGGCTTCGGGGTCACCGTGGATGCCCGGGGCTCCGCCTGGGTCGCCAACTTCGGTTTCCAGGGCAGTGGTTGCCCGATCGACCCGACCCCGCTGGAGCGCAGCGTCTCGCAGTTCGCGCCGGACGGCACCGTGCTCTCCCCGCCCGAGGGCTGGCGGGCCGGCGGCATCGTCCAGCCGCAGGGCCTGGCCGCCGACCGCTCGGGCACCGTGTGGGTGGCCAACTGCGGTGCGGACAGCGTGGCCCGGATCCCCGACGGTGACGCCACCCGGGCCCGGGAGGTGCCCACCCCGGCCCTGCACAAGCCCTTCGGTGCCGCCGTCGACCCCGCCGGGCGGCTGTGGGTGAGCGGGAACGGCAGCGACAGCGTGCAGGTCCTGGCCCCGGACGGCACCGTGGAGCGGGCCGTGACCGGCGGCGGTCTGCGGCGGCCGCTGGGCGTCGCCACCGACAGCCGGGGCAACGCCTGGGTCTCCAACAGCGGCATCCTGCCGGTGCCCTGCGGCGACGGCACCGCGGGCGACCTCGCGGACGCCGCCGCGGCGGGCGACGCCGGTGCGCGCCCGGGCGCCTCGGTGACCCTGATCCGGTCCGACGGGACCCCGGCCCCCGAACCCTTCACCGGCGGCGGCCTGTTCCTGCCCTGGGGCGTGGCCGTCGACGGCGACGACACCGTGTGGGTCGCCAACTTCGGCGGCCACCGCGTCGCCCGGCTGTGCGGCGTCGACCTCGCCGCCTGCCCGCCCGGCTTCACGACGGGGCAACCGATCTCGCCGCCCGACACCGGCTACCCGAGCGACGGGCTGGAACGCAACACCGGCCTGCGGATCGACCCGTCGGGCAATGTGTGGCTGGCCAACAACTGGCGCACCGTGCCCGTGCGGACCAATCCCGGCGGCCACGAACTGGTCCTCCTGGTCGGTGCCGCCGCCCCCGTCGCGACCCCGGACCTCGGCGGCCCCGGCCGGCCCTGACCGGCCCTGACCGGCCCTGACCGGCCCCCGTCGCCCCCGCGGCTGCGGCCACCCCCGCGATGGCGGCGGTGGGCGGGGCCGTAGGGGCGAGAACCCGCCGGTACCCGTGGGCGGCGCG
>NZ_JBHXTL010000232.1:0-8080 GCF_042677365.1 Kitasatospora sp. NPDC127116 | reverse complement strand
CAACGCCAAAAACACCTACGACCCCACCCACACCCTCACCCCCGGCCACAACATCTTCCCCTAACCCCACACCACACCACACACACAACAAGAAAAGGGAATTCGGCGATTCACCGGATTCCTCTGCCGCACCCGTCGAGCGAAAGGACCGATTTCCCGTGCGTGCCATTCACCACACCGACCGGACCATCCTCAACCACCCCGCCCACGCCGTCTGGAACGCTCTCGTCGACGAGCTCAACGGCAGGACGACGTGGTGGCACCCGCACAACACCCACCGGCCCGGGTCCACCGGCCCGCAGCAGACCGGCGGCACCACCACGACCACCGTCCACCCGGCGGGTGTCGGGAAGCCCGGTCCCAAGCTGCGGTTCACCTCGACCACCACGCAGGTCGTCCCGGACGCCGAGCTCACCCAGTCCCACACCGGCCACTTCCAGGGCACGACGACCTACCGGCTCACGCCCCACAACAACGGCGCCCAGACGCTGCTGACGATCACCTTCGCCACCGACCCGCACGGCCTGGCCAAGTTCTTCCACAAGCTCACGAACCTCACGACCAAGCACACCACCGCCACCCAGCACGCCCTCAGCAACCTCCGCCGCCACCTCGACAACCAGAAGTAGGAACCGCCACCGGAGAAGGAGGCCCCAGTGACCGTCACCGAAATCCCCGTGCTCCCCGCCCGGCACGCCGTCACCACCACCGACCACACCGCGACGACCGACGACCACGCGCACCTCGCCATCACGGTCCACCAGCCGGGCGAGCCCGGTCCGGGCCGGCCGCTGGTGCTGCTGGTCCACGGCTGGGCCGCCTCCCGGACCGTCTGGCACGCCACCGCGCAGCAGCTCGCGGCGGCCGGGCACACGGTGGCCACGTACGACCAGCGCGGTCACGCCTCGTCGACGTCCGGGCGGGAGCCGATCAGCATCGAGCGGTTGGCGCGGGACCTGGACACCGTCGTCGGGACGCTCACCACGCCGGAGCGGCCGGTCGTGGTGGTGGGGCACTCGGGCGGCGGGTACGCGGCGCTGGCCTGGGCGGCGGGACTGCCGGCCGGGAACGGCGGGGCAAGTGTCGGGCGGTTGGCGGGTCTTGTGCTCGTGTCGACGGCCTCGCACGGGCAGATCACGCCGGCGAGCGAGGTCAGGATGATGGGGTCGAAGCTGTTCAGCCGGGCGCTGCGGACGCCGTGGCTGGGCCGTCGGCTGCTCGGTGGGACGCACGGGCCGGCTGCTTCGCTGTCGGCGCGGGAGGCCAACCGCCGGTTGTTCGCCGCCACGTCGCCGGCGACCCGGGCCGCGTGCTTCGCGTCGACGCAGGAGATGGACCAGCGCGCGGGTCTGGCCGGGATCACCGCGCCGACCGCGGTCATCACCGGCACCGAGGACAAGATCGTGAAGCCCGAGTTCAGCCGGGAGCTCACGTCGGCGCTGCCGCACGCCGAGCTGCACCGGATTCCCGGCACCGGTCACATGGTGCCGCTGGAGACTCCCCAGCACATCGCGCACCACGTCCACCTGCTGGTCGCGGCCGGCCGCTGACGACCGTGACCACCACCGCCCCGGCCGGCGTCCTGGCCGCGCTGCTCCCGCCCCACGTCCACTGTGCCGAGGCTTTCGGCGTCCCGTCCGAGGGCCGGCTGCTGCCGTCGGAGGCGGCGTACATCCGGGACCGGTCGCCGCGCCGCCGCCGGCAGTTCGCCACCGCCCGGACGCTCGCCCGCCAGGTGCTCGGTGTTCTCGGGCATCCGCCGGTGCCGCTGCTGCCCGGGCCGGGCGGGGCGCCCCGGTGGCCGGCGGGCGTCACGGGCAGCATCACCCACACGGACGGTTACACGGCCTGCGCCGTCGCCGGCACCGGGCGGCTGGCCTCGCTCGGGATCGACGCCGAGCCGGCGCGGCCGCTCCCGCGGGGTGTGCTCCAGCTGGTCAGCAGCGAGGCCGAGCGCAGCGCCCTGGCCGTGCTGCCGGAGGGCCGGGTCCCTTGGGACACGGTGCTGTTCAGCGCCAAGGAGGCCGCCTACAAGGCCGTCCATCCGCTGACGGGCACCTGGGCCCCGCTCGCGGCCATCTCCGTCGCGGTGTACGCCGACGGTACGTTCACGGCCCGGCACCCGCACCACCCGGCCGTCCGCACCGGCACCTGGGGCGTGCACCGCGGCACGGTGGTCACCGCGCTCGCTCTCCCGCCGTCCCGGGCTGCCGCCGCATGAGACGCGCTGCCGTCCGTGGACCGTCGACGCCCCGCCCCTTGCTGGGCACCGGTACGGCCGGTGCCGAACGAGGGGCGGGGCTGTGGGGTTTCACTCCGTTCCGGGTGGTGCGCGGGGAAGGGCCGTCTCCCCGGTGTCCGGGCCGGACCGGGCCGGGCGGCCTCCGGGGAGCCGGCTGCCGGGGGGCCGGTCAGGCCGACGTGGTCGGGGCACCGGGGCGGTCGTCCTGGCGCGCGACGGCCACCGACCACTGCGGAAAGTGCGCCACGGGAATCGCGGAGGATCCGGCGGAGTCGGGGCGGAACGACGCCGCGGGGAGGAACACGACGCGGCAGCGTCGGCACAGCCAGGTCGCCCGCCGCACCCGGTGGAGCTGCTGCCACTGCTCGTAGGTCTGCGGCCACTGGTCCGCCGTGCCGCTCCGGCGGGAGGTGGCCGCGGCGGGTCACGGTGCCAGGGCGCCTCCGGGGGCGAGGGCGAGCTCGGTGAAGCGCTCCGCGATGAGACGGTGGGCCTCCGGGGAGGGGTGGAGGCCGTCGGGGAGCGGGTGGGCGTCGTGGTCGGGCTCGCCGTAGAGGGCCAGGCCGTCCAGGTGGTGCAGGTGCTGGTCGCCGTCGGCCCGGCGTTCGGCGACGATGCGGGCCAGTTCGGCGCGGATGACGGTGAGGGTGAGCCGGCCGGCGGCCACGTCGGCGGGGTCGCCGGTGGCGCGGAAGCGCAGGGTGCCGCTGCTGAAGTCGGGGGCGAGCGGGCCCGGCACGGTTTCGTGGAGCGGGCAGAGCAGCGGGGAGACGATCAGCACCGGTGTGGTCGGGTGGCCGTCCCGGACGGTGTCCAGGAAGCCGTGGACGGCCGGGGTGAAGGCGCGCAGCCGCATCAGGTCGGTGTTCACCAGGTTGATGCCGAGCTTGAGGCTGATCAGGTCGGCGGGGGTGTCGCGGATGGCGCGCGCGGTGAAGGGGTCGAGCAGGGCGCCGCCGCCGAAGCCGAGGTTGGTCAGGTCCAGGCCGGCGCCGTTGGCCACCAGGGCGGGCCAAGTACCGGTGGGGTGGGCGGCGTTGGAGCCGTGGCTGATCGAACTGCCGTGGTGCAGCCAGTGCTTGCGGGTGCCGGTGGGGATCGGCTCGATCGGGGCGTCGGTGTCGAGGGCGATCAGTTCGGTGGTCTCGGTGTGCGGGAGCCAGATCTCGACGGTCTTGTCGCGGTCCGGCAGGCCGGTGAACCGGGCGCTGCCGGACGGTCCTTCGGTCAGTTCGAAGCGGCCGGTGGCGAGGTCGACGGTGCGCAGGTTGCCGCCGGGGACGGTGCTCTGCGCGGTGAGCCGGCCGTCCACCAGGAGGTCGTGGACGCCGTCCGGGACGTTCGGGACGCCCGGGTAGGCGCGCTTGGTGGGGACGGCGTGCAGCGTGACGGTGGTGGCGCGGGTGCGGAAGGCGAGCCGGACGCCGGAGGGCTGGGACTCGGCCATCGCGAGCTGTTCGTCGGGGATCCGCCGGCGGGCGGCGGCGGGCAGGCGGTGCGGCAGCAGGCCGCGGGCGGTGTGTTCGAGGTCGAGGTGGCCGTGGAGGAGGGCCTCGGTGACGGGGGTGGTGATCGTCGTCATGGTGCTGCTCTTCGGTTCGTCGGGGCGTGCGGAGGGGGTGGATCAACCGCTCGTGCGGGGCCCGCCGGCGCGCAGCAGGGCGTCGAGGGAGTCGATGATCCAGTCCCAGGACTGTTGCGGGTCGACGGCGGTGTGGCTGAACCCGCCGGCCGCCTCCAGGCTGATGTAGCCGTGGAAGACGCTGCCGAGCATGCGCACCGCGTGGGTCTGCTCGGGCTCGCCCAGGTCGTAGCCGCGCAGGATCGCCCTGGTCATCTGGGCGTGCCGGACGCCCGCGCTGGCGGCGGCCGTCGCGGCGTCCAGGCGCAGCCGGGTGGCGTCGTAGCGGCCGGGGTGGCGGGCCGCGTAGTCGCGGTAGGCGTCCGCGAAGGCGGCGAGGGCGTCGCGGCCCGCCCGTCCGGCGAGGGCGTCGGCGACGAGGTCGGCGAGTTCCTCCAGGGCGTACAGGGCGATCCGGGTCTTGAGGTCGTGGGAGCTCTTGACGTGGGAGTAGAGGCTGGCCGTCTGGACGCCGAAGCCGCGGGCGACCGCGGCGACGGTCACCTGGTCGAAGCCGACATGGTCGGCGAGTTCGGCGCCCGCGACGACCAGGCGTTCGACGGTCAGCCCTGCCCTTGCCATGTGCGTTCTCCCGTACGGTCGCGTCGGCTGTCTACGGACAGTATGGGATTGCCTAAATGGATTAGGCAAATGGAAATACCCCGCTCAGCCCGCTCAGCCCGCTCAGCCCGCCAGGATCACCGTCTCCGCCGGCCCCGAGAAGCCCGCCTGCTGCGACGGGGTGCCCGTGGCCGCCGTCCGGCGGTGCTCCTGCGGGCTGACGCCGCGCACCCGCTTGAAGGCCGCCGAGAGGGCGAAGGCATTGCTGTAGCCGACCTTGCGGGCCGCGAAGGCGACGGTGCACTCGGGCTCGCGCAGCAGGTCCGCGGCGACCGCCAGGCGCCAGCCCGCCAGGTACGCCATCGGGGGCTCCCCGACCAGGGCGGTGAAGCGGCGGGCCAGACCGGCCCGGGAGACCCCGACCCGCTGGGCCAGTTCGGCGACCGTCCAGGCGGTGGCCGGGTCGTCGTGCATCATCCGCAGCACCGGGCCGACCACTTGGTCGTGCTGGGCGCGGTACCAGGCGGGGGCGCCGGAGTCGGGGGCGGCCAGCCAGGCGCGCAGCACGGAGACCACCAGGAGGTCCAGGATGCGGTCCAGGACGAGTTCCTGGCCGGGCTCGTTGCGCCCTATCTCGGCGGCCAGCAGGTGCACCAGGGTGTCGTCGGCACCGGTGCCTGCCGGGCGGACCAGCAGTGCGGGCAGGCAGCCGAGCAGCCGCTGGCCGATCTCGTGCTCGGCCTGGTAGGTGCCGGACAGCACCACCGAGGAGGCCCGGTCGCCCTCCCGGCCCTGGCCCCAGGTCCGGACGCCGAGCGACATCACCTCGGAGACGTCCACCCCGCCCTTGGTGCAGACCTGGCCCGGGCCGACGATCACGTCCACCGGGGTGTCGGGGTCGTCCGCCACGGTGTACGGCTCCGGGCCGCGCACGATCGCCACGTCACCCGGGTGCAGCAGCAGCGGGGTGCCGCGCTCGGGCAGGATCCAGGCGTCGCCGCGGACCATCGTCACCACCGAGAGCGGGGCCCGGTCCTCGATCCGCAGCGACCACGGCGGGGTGAGGATGGAGCGCAGCAGGAACGCGCCACGGGCCTTGGGGCCGTCGAGGAGTCCCGTCAGAGTGTCCATGACGCCAAGTGTAGACGGCGGGACATCATTTGACGCTTCGTCATTTGAGAGACTCTTGAGTGATCGAGGTGGCTCGCACCGCCCGGATGCCGGATGATCTGCGCACGGGGGTACGGACCGAAACACGGCGACCGCGGTACGGCGACACCGGCTGCGAGAAGTGAGGGGCTCACGACGATGGAAACGGCACGCACACTCGTCCTGGTGGCGGCCACGGTCACCTGTGGACTGACCGCGGGACTGTTCTACGGCTACTCGTGCTCGGTCATGCCGGCACTCGCGCGGGTCGACGACCGCACCTTCATCGAGGTCATGCAGCGCGTCAACAAGGCGATCCTGAACGGCTGGTTCGTTCTCGGCTTCGTCGGCGCCCTGCTCGCCACCGCGGCGGCGGTCGCCCTGCACCTGCCCTCGGACGGGCACGACGTCCTGCCCGCGACCATCGCCGCGCTGGTGCTGTACGTCGCGATGATCGGGGTCACCCGCTCGGTCAACATCCCGCTGAACGACGAGCTCGAAGCCGCCGGGTCGGCCCAGCGGATCGCCGACCCGGCCGCGGTGCGCAGCCGCTTCGAGGCGCGCTGGGTGCGCTTCAACGTGCTGCGCGCCCTGCTGTCGACCGGCGCCCTGGCCTGCCTCGCCTGGGCGCTCGTCCTCAACGGGCAGAGCTGACCGGGCCCGGACCCGCTCGACGGGCGGGCCCGGCCGCGCCGCCCGCCGCCGCCACCCTCTGCCGCTGACCGGACTCAGCCGCAGAGGGTGGCGAAGCCGTACCCGCGCGCCTTGAGCGTGGAGATGATCCCCGGCAGCGCGGCCACCGTCTGGCTGCGGTCGCCGCCGCCGTCGTGCAGCAGGATCACCGAACCGGGACGGACGTTGTTCAGCACCCGCGACCTGATCGCGGCCGCGCCGGGGCGGGACCAGTCCGCCGGGTCCACCGACCAGAGCACGATCTGCTTGCCGAGTGCCGCGGCCTTCGAACGCACCGTGCCGTTGACGGCGCCGTACGGCGGGCGCAGGCAGCTCGGGGTACGGCCGGTCTGCGCGCGGATGACCTTGTCGGTGTCGGCCACCTGCGCGTTGAGCGCGGCCGCGGAGAGCCTGCTCAGGTCCGGGTGGGACCAGGAGTGGTTCTGCACGCTGTGGCCCTGCCTGGCGACCTGCGCGGTCACCGCGGGGTGGGCGGAGACGTTCTGCCCGATCTCGAAGAAGGTCGCGCGCACCCCGTACCGGCCCAGCGTCGCCAGGACCTTGGACGTGTAGGCGGGGCTGGGGCCGTCGTCGAAGGTCAGGTAGACCACCTTGCCGCCCTTGGCGCCGGCCGCCTGCGCCTCGGCGGCCGGCAGGGTGACCGCCGCTCCCGCCGCCAGGGCGACGACCAGTGCGCCGATCGCGGTCCGGAACCTGCCAACTGCCCTGCGCCTGACGGGTGGTACGGACATGCCTGCCCCCTGCGGTCGGAACTCCCGTGCACCGGCCAGTCTGCGCCCGCGGGCCCGTCCGCCGCGACCCTTCGTCGGTCGCGAGCGAACGGAATCGGCCAGTCGGGCGCCGGGTGGCGGCTGCCGGGCGACAGTTGCCCGTCGGCAGGCCGAAGGCCCCCGACGGGATCCGTCGGGGCCGTCGGGGGCCCTGTGCGGGGCCGGCGTTCAGCGCCCGGCGCGGCCGTGCAGCACCAGGGAGCGGGTCAGGGCGAGCAGGCCGCCGGCGCAGAGCGCGGTGCGGAGCATGTTGACCGGGACCCAGGTGTCCGCGAACTTGGCCCGCACGGCGGCGAGGTCGTGGATCTGCGCCGCGTCGCCGGCCGCCGCCAGCTCGTTGTTGAGCGGGATGTTGACGCCCATGGTGACGATCAGCGCCACCACGTACAGCAGCGTCGCGGCCGCCGCCCAGAGCGCCGCCTGCCGCCGGCCGGCCTTGTGCTGGAGCCAGGCGGCGATGCCGGTGGCGAGGAAGGCGCCGATGAAGACCAGGCCGAACAGCCCGTTCCCGTCGATCGACTTGTTGATGTGCTGCATCGCCGTCACGTAGGTGCCGTCGTCGCCCTCCGCGAGGCCCGGCATCACCGAGACGTCGAAAGCGAAGAACAGTCCGGCCATCAGACCCATCGCGATGGTGGCGCCCACCAGGAGCGGGCCGGCGGCCTTGCTCCGGGTGCCGGGCACGGCCGGGGCCGTGCCGCCCGGCGCGAGGCCGGTGAAGGACTGTGCGGCGGTGTAGGAAGCAGGGGTCGCGGTCTGGTTCGAGCGCATGGGTATTCCTTCGGTCTCCCCGGTCCCCGCCCGGTGCGGGGACTCTCCCGGTGTCCGGGCCGCCGGCCTCCTCACCGCTCCCGGCCGCGGCCGGGTGCTGGTCAGGGGGTCGGTGCCGCCCGGCACCGACGATCTACTGAACTGCCGTACGGACGGCAGGTGTTGCCCTTCCGGATGGTCACGCGTTCCACACGCCGGAGGCGGCGGCCTCGCGGGCGTAGTCGGCGAAGTCCCGCGGCTCACGCCCCAGCGCCCGCCGCACACCGTCGCCCA